>CAKRHU010000033.1 GCA_934339215.1 uncultured Lacticaseibacillus sp. | reverse complement strand
GCGGGTTCATCGCGCCTTGCTGCCGACTGTCAGTGTAAAGTCCGAAAATTGGGATCTGTTTGGCATAAGCCACGCCAATTTCACTGGCCACACCAGCGTCGATCACTGGCCCATCGAGGATCGCGATCATTAAATCAGAGCGTAAGACTTCTTGCGTGTCCGCTTGTGCGATCATGGTGGAGTCGGCGTAAGCATTCTTATCATTGATTGCGGCGTTTTCTTGAGGCAAATAAATATCCAGCGCCTCTGATGCTAGTCGCAAGCGCTTGACTAAGCGCGCGTTGAAGTCGTAATCCGCACGTGAAAATAACCCATTGGCAAAATAAATGTGCATAAGAAACCTCCCAAGCAAGAATGGTTTTAATATACCATTTTCTGGTTGCGTGTGCACGGTTTCATTGAAAATATAAAGCCGAAAACTAATTAGACTTTTTTCTAAGTAGATGCTATGATCTATTTTAATAAATATGTAAATAGTTTGTGCACAAGTTTGATCTGAATTTACCGCTGTTTGTGTGCGGTTACATTTGTTATGATATGGGGTAAAGGAGTGGGGAAAATGTTAGAAGTGGAGCACTTGGTGAAACGATTCGGGTCGATGACTGCCGTCAATCACGAAAGCTTTACCATTAAACCAGGCGAGATCATGGGCTTGATCGGGCAAAACGGGGCGGGTAAAACCACCACGTTTCGCATGATTTTAAATTTCTTGACGCCAGATAGTGGGGCGATTCGCTGGAACGGTCACGCGCTGACGGCCAAAGATTATGATGTGATCGGTTATTTGCCTGAAGAGCGTGGGTTGTATCCGAAAATGAAAGTGGCCGATCAAATTACGTATTTTGCGCGGTTGCGGGGGATGAAAGCCGCCGATGTCAAAGCGCAGATCCCCGAGTGGCTCGAGCGGTTTCAAGTCAAAGGCAAGCCAACGGACAAAGTCAAAGACTTATCTAAAGGCAATCAACAAAAAGTGCAATTGATCGCCACATTGATCCATATGCCGAAGCTGGTGATTTTAGATGAGCCGTTCTCAGGATTAGATCCGGTGAACGCGTCAGTCTTGCAATCAGGGATCGAAATGTTGCGCGACTCCGGTTCGGCGATCATCTATTCCAGTCATGATATGGGCAACGTTGAGGCAATTTCTGATCATTTGGTGATGTTGAAAGATGGCCAAATGGTGTTGAATGGCACAGTGGATGCGATCCGTGAAAGCTTTGGCCGCACGAAATTGTACCTTGAATCCGGCTTGTCGGCGGAACAATTGCGCGAAGTCGATGGGGTCAAGAAACTAGTGGCACATGGCAATGAATATGAATTGACTTTGGCCGATCCTGAAGTTGGGCAGCGTATTTTTGCCTTAGCCACAGCCAATGGCTACATTCCAGAATTTCGCCAACAGCCGCCGACGTTGGATGAAATCTTCCGCATGAAAGCAGGTGCCGCACATGCATAAATTTTGGGTGGTATGTGGACAGGTTTATAAGAAAAATGTCCGCAGTGGGTCGTGGTTGTTTCTGGTATTGTCGCCATTGATTTTTGTCGGGATTGCTGGGTTGATCGGCTACTTTGTGTCACAAAATGTCCAACCAGCTAAAGTGGCGGTGGTGATTCAAAATACCGAACAGCCTGCAAAAGGACTGTTGAATAAAGCGATTTTGAAGACTGCCAACTCGGAGATCAAATTTCAAACTCGAACGTCGCAATCCGTTGCCGAAGCGGCGCTAACTAACGAGAAAATCGATGGAATTTTAACGGTGACGACGAAACCAGAGATCTCAGCGAAGTATGTGGAGCGCAGTAATGCGGATAACAATGTTGATACCAGCACGTTAACCGCAACCTTATCACAACTCAAATTACAACAAACCGCCGCCAATTTGAAACTTGCGCCTGAAGCGTTGACCGCCTTACTAGCGCCAGCCAAAGTCACCAAGCGTACCGTGGCCATCGAAAACGGCAAGCAAGTGGCCAAAAATGATACCGCTGCTCAAGTGAACAAAGCCTTTGCCGGCGTGCTGACGGTCTTTATTTTGATGATCACCATGGTTTACGGTTCGATGCTGGCTCAAGAAATTGCGACAGAAAAAGGCTCGCGGATCATGGAAATTCTGTTGTCCAGTGTGTCGGCGACCACGCAATTCTTCGGGAAATTGGCAGGGATGTTTTTGTTACTGCTTACCCAAATCGTCGCATATGTGATTGCTGGGGCCATCGGTTGGGTGTGGTTGGCGAAGTTAGACTTCGTTAAGTCACTGCTCAAGCAAATTGACTTTTCTGTGTTAGCATCACAAACTACTTTGATTGCCGTGTTGTTCTTTGTTGTCGGGGTGATGACTTATGCAGTACTCGCAGCGTTAACTGGTTCTTTGGTTTCCAATCAAGAACAAGTCAATACTGCAGTGATGCCGATTTCGATGTTAGGCTTAGCCGGTTACATGTTATCCTTCATGGCGCAAACTGGGGATTCACCGTTGTTGCGGATCACAAGTTTCGTGCCGTTTATCAATGCAACCGTGATGCCTGTGCAATTGGCGTTAGGCCACGCCGGCTTTGGGATGGCATGGGCGTCACTAGGCGTTAGTGTGGTTTTCTTGATCGGTTTTACTTGGGTCGTGGTCGGCGTCTACCGTTCCAATGTGTTGGTTTATTCCGATGCCAACTTCATGAAACGCCTGCGCACCAGCTTCAGTATTTGGCGCGCTGAACACAAATAATGCAAAAAATCGAGCCCGCGACGGCTCGATTTTTTGTTATGGGGCAAGCAAGGCAACCACCAGCAGTAACGCATCATAAAAATAATGGCTCACAGATACATCGCCAACGTTTCTAGTTTTGAGAAATAGTCCGCTTAAAATCAATCGGTTGCCACCGATCACAATGAACATTTGGGCAAGGTGCCATTGGTAAGCTTGAAAGTGTAACAACACGAAAATCAAGGTGGAGAGCATCAAACCGATCCCGAGTGCGAGGCGTGGTTGCAAATGCCACCAGTGACTGCTCAACGTTGAAAAAATCAACAGGAGCGATAAGGTCACCATTTCTTCGATGCCGACTTGTGGCAACATCGCAAACAATTGCATAATGAGATTAGCATGAGCATTACCTGCCACTGCTTGGTTTGTGATTACCGGGGCTTGCAAGAGTTTCAAGCTGAACACTGCCAGCATGCCATAAGCGACCATGCCAATGATTGCCAATGCCCCTTGCCACCACCGCAAATGGTGCGGATTTTTGCGACTCGCATTGGTGAAAGGCAACTGTAAATCATCAGCTGTCAGCCCTAACCCTTGGCGCCAAATCACGATCAGTAAGGCCAATAAGCCAAACGTTGCATACAAGCCAAGATTGGCAGAATGAGGAAAATTCAGCATCCCAGAAACTGACACCCCGGCGATGGCGAGGATCGCCAGGCCAGACGCCATCAAGCGTTGATCTGAAACTTTCAAGTTAAAGTCCATCACGGGTCGCCTCCTAAATCAAGTGAAACCAAACTTGCAAGCCCAGCCCCAATAAAATCACACCAAACGCAATACTGTAGAAAATAGCAAACGAGGCGAATGCAGACGTATTTTTGTTGCCTTTAGTTTTAAGCCGACGTAATTCCCCATAGCTCACATAGAATTGCCAACCTGCTAACAACAAACATCCAACCGTAATCAAAATGCGTTCCATGACGGTGACCTCCTCCATGTTGCTGTTACGGTAATGATACCGTTTTATCCAGTAAAAGTGGGGGGGATACGCTAAACGTCGTGATTTGGGGGCTGAACGTCAAAAAACCAAGCTGTCAGCGATGCACAGCTTGGTTTTTAGTCGTTTAGCGTTTGGAGAATTTCACGACGGCTTCACAGCGGGCGGTTTGTGGGAACATATCGATGGATTGAATGTAATCCACGCGCCAATCTTTGGTGAGTTGCACCAAGTCACGGGCTAAAGTCGATGGGTTACAGGAAATATAAACAAATCGTTTTGGCTTGGCGCGATGCAAGGCTTTGATAAAGCCAGCGTCTAGGCCGGCACGCGGGGGATCCACGATCACGGCATCAGCGCGAAAGCCGTCTGCTAACCATTGTGGGAACACGTCTTCGGCTTTGCCTAACACATAATGCGCATTTTCAATGCCATTTAGTTTGGCATTGGCGTTGGCATCATCGACAGCTTCAGGAATAGTTTCCATGCCGCGGACTTCTTTGGCTAAGTGGGCCAAGGATAAACCGATCGTCCCGACCCCAGCGTAGGCATCGACTAACGTTTCATGGGGCTTGAGGTCTAAAGCGTCGATGGCTTGTTGGTACAGGCGTTCGGTTTGTTCTGGATTGAGTTGTAAAAAGGCTTGCGGGGACAAGCGGAACTCACGGCCCATGATCGTTTCCATTAAATAAGGCGCGCCGGCTAATAATTCCGTCTTAGGTCCCCAGACCATCGCAGTTTCACCTTTGTTGATGTTTTGTGAAACCGAGATCACAGCCGGAATGTCGCAGGCGATGGCTTCCAGTAATTGGTTTTTGTGCGGGAGCTTGGCGGAGTTGGTGACGATGGTCAATTGCGCTTGCCCTGCGGCATTTTCACGGACAACTAACGTTTTGACGATGCCTGATTTGTGCGCTTCATCATAAATTGGGACTTCAAGTTGTTCGAGCAAACCGCAAAGCTGATTGATGATTTGCATGGTCAACGGCTTTTGGGTGGCAAATTCGGTCAGCGGTACCAAATCATGGGAGTTAGGCGCATATAATCCAGCTTTGACATGACCGTCGATCAACCGCACTTGAAATTGGGCTTTGTTGCGGTAGTGCAAAGGATTTTTGGCGCCAAGGGTGGCGCGCAGGTCATAATGCTGCCAACCGGCTGGCTTGTACTTGGCCAAAGATTGGCTGACCACGTCGCGTTTAAAGTTCAATTGTGCGCCGTAATCCATGTGGCCGAGTTCAACGCCGCCGACTTTGCCCCAGTTGGGATCGATGGGTTTGACGCGATGCACTGAAGGCGTTTTGATGCGGTGGGTCTTGGCTTCCAAATACCGGTCGTGAATGGCGGTCACTTCGGCGACGACGACTTCTTGAGGAAGCGCGCCTTCGACGAACGTAATTTTACGTTTGTAGTAGCCGATGCCGTTACCATTGATGTCTTGGCGCTTGATGGTCAACGGGAAGCGCTGCCCGATTTTAATTTCATCCATGTGGTCCTCCTAATTGCTGTATCTAGTGTAACCGATAAAGGGTGCGCTTGCACACTAATCTGGTATAATATACCGGAAAGCAACAGGAGGAAACCCATGAAGATCTATTACAACAACGCAATGTCCAAGAAAATGACTGCCAATGTGTGGGTCAACGATAAACAATACAGCTTAGCGACGAACGATCATTTGGAACTTAACGTCAAGCGCGGCGACAAGGTGCAATACAAAGTCGGCAAATTCTCAGCCAAACGGTCGATCGATTTTCAATCCACCAGTGCCAGCTTCAGCATTGAACCGGACAAAAAGCTGCAAGGCATTTACATTGCGATCATGCTCGCGGTGTTGTTGCTTTTGTGGTATATGAAATCTGAAAACTCACCATTGGTGTATATCATCTTGATCGTGGCCATTGCTGGGTATGAAGCGGTGAACTATTTCCGCGGTTATATGGCCAGGCCGATGCACTAAGCGCCGATGCCAACACAAACCCCCTGTCAGATTTGGCAGGGGGTTTGTTTACCCAGCGGTAGCAGCTTGGGCATTTTTTTCTTCATGGCGCCGCATCAATTCAGCGTATAAGCGGTAGTAATCTTCTTCTTGGGCCATGGTTTGCCATTGGATCAACGGTGCGTGGTCCGCCCCATAATATTGATCGATCAATTCTGATGAGGTCAGCGTGGTGATGATCACGTCAGCGTCTGGATGTTCGGTATTTTCCGCCAATTTGACAAAGCTGATGCCATCTAAGAAATGCAAAATATCCCGCAGCGTGAAGGTCCCAGGCTCGATCAACACGGCCACAGTGAGTTGATGATCGGCATCAAGTTCTGGGAAATCGTCGCGCACCACCCCGTAAATGATCCGGCGCATGATGCCTTGATAAGGCCGCATGGCGGCGGCATCGCCTTCAAGGTTTTGGAAGTAAGTATCGATCAAAGCGGGCAAGCGGCCGAATGCTGCGGCGTTGCGATCTTCATCGTAAAAGTCTAAGCGTTTGGAGAAGTCGCCGCCAAATAGCCAATAAGAATAAGTGACGCGATATAAGTTGGCACGCAGTAGTTCGTAATCTTGATCGATGGCTTGCAGAAATTCCGAATTTTGTGCGACTAAGAAATTGATCAACCCGTTAGCAAAATGCGCCACCACACTGTCGCGGCGCTGAAAGTGGTCGATCAACCAGTGATCGGTAGCAGTTGGCTTGGTGCCTAGCGACAAAAAGTGAATGCGACAGAAGTAGAAAAAACCACTTTCATTAGTCGCCACACATGCTTGATCGGCTTGAATCACATCCGGTAACACTTGTGTACCAGGGGCTTGGGTCAAGCGCGTAAAGGCAACTTCTTGTGGCAAGACATTGCCTTGTTGCATGCGCATATGTTGGACCATCATGGCCAGGAGATCTTGTTTGGCCAAACTCGGGTCAGCAGTGAACCATTGGCCTTGATAAGTATGGGCGATGCGCGAACACTCGGTTAAACATAATTCGTAATCAGCATTGCCTAAAGGCCAGCCGACGCCGCGATACCCTAAGATAAAGAAGTTTAAAATCACCATGCGAATCCGTAATTCGCTACCTTCCAGGCCCCAAGCACTGGTATTTAAGGTGACGCCTTTGGATTGGAGGTAAGCCTTGAAGGGCTCCACCCGTCGGCGTAAAGTGGAGATACTGATATCATGTTCCGTACAAAAATCATGCACATCAGGCGTGGGCGTTTTGAATAAATAATCAAAAAAGGCAAACGCCATGGAATGATTTAACAAGTGGAAGCGATATTGATCCACCGTCACGTTTTGGGCGAGGATGTTGAAGGCTTCTTCGTCAGCAGTGGACACCGTTTTAGGACTCATCGTTTGCAGATCCGCCATGATGTCTTGAAAGGCATTGTAGGTTTGTGAGTAGCTGAGCTGGGCTTCTTGGCTCAGTTTGTTGACGGTGAAAGCTGTGTTTTGTAGGGCTTTAAGCACGCGATAGACGCGGTAGTTGATCGTTGCCCGTTTATCAAAGAAGTAAGCTTCAAACATCGTTAGTCTCCTCACATGAAATTACCGTTAGTATAGCACATCAAAGGCTTGCCAAGAAAGGAAACTCATGCCAACCATCACAAAAATCACCCCGCAAAAACGCGCCGGGCGCTTCAACTTATTTTTAGATGAGAAATTTGCTTTTGGGATCAGTGAAAGCACGCTGGTGAAGTTCCGTTTGACCAAAGGCATGGTGCTAGATGAACTGGCGCTAAAAGACGTCTTAGCCGCCCAACAACAAGCCGAAGCCAACAGCACGGCGCTGAATTTTCTGTCCGGTCAACAACGCACGCGCCATGAAGTCGCTGAAAAATTGAAATCCGCGGAGATTCCAGTAGTGGTGATCCAACACACGCTGACTTATTTGGCTGACTTGCATTATCTCGATGATGACCAATATGCGCAATCCTTTATCAACGATGCGCTGGCACTAGGCGACAAAGGTCCTGGGGTGGTATCGCAGAAATTGATCCAACGCGGGGTGAGTGATCAAGTCATCCAAGCAGCGCTTGCTGAAGTAGACTCAGACTACTGGCTCCCAGCCGCCCGCCGTGCAGCCAAAAAGTCGGCGAACCAATCCACGCGGGAACCTTTTTTCAAGCGGCAACAAAAGATTCGCTTGGCGTTGATCAAAAAAGGGTTTTCTGGGGACGTCGCCGATGCGATGCTCACGGAACTCGATTTACAACCAGATGAGGACGGCGAACACGAGCGGCTGATGCAAGATGCTGAAAAACAATGGCGGCTGAAGCGTAAATACGTGGGTTTTGATCGCCGTAACCGGGTCAAAATGGCCTTGTTTCGCAAAGGGTATGAGCTAGATGCCATCGATGCGGTATTGGCTGAGTTTAACGACTGACTTGTAGATTGTTAGAAATCTTTTTGGTATAATTGTGCGGTACAGATCAATAGGAAGCTGGTTTAAGATGCGGATACCCAAAGAAGGCGATTCAGTCGCCATCCAAAGCTACAAGCACGATGGTAGCCTACACCGCACATGGCGAGATACAATGGTTCTCAAAACCAGCGAAGACGCATTGATCGGTTGTAACGATCACACATTAGTGACCGAAAGCGATGGCCGGCGGTGGTTGACCCGCGAGCCGGCAATTATCTACTTCCACAAGCATTATTGGTTTAATGTCATCGCCATGATCCGAGAAGGCGGCGTGTCGTATTACTGCAACTTAGCCACGCCGTATACCATGGATATGGAAGCGGTGAAATATATTGATTATGATCTCGATGTCAAAGTGTTCCCAGACGGGGAAAAACGCTTGTTAGACGTTGACGAATACGAGGCGCACCGCCGCCGCTGGCAATACCCAGCTACGACTGATCGCATCTTGAAATCCAATGTCAAAGTGTTAGTCGACTGGATCAACCACGGCAAGGGACCATTTTCCCAAAGTTATATCGACTTGTGGTACAACCGGTACTTGCAGCTCTCTCACCGGGTGTAGACCCAAATACTAGTCAGGGGCGAACCCCCTGGCTTTTTCTTTTAAATCAGGAGGACAATATGACTGAATTATTGAACCAACCGGAAATGAGTTTTGTCGGGCATGTGTACATGCCAGAAGATATCGACCAAATGGGGACTTTCGCGTCATGCTGGGACGAATTCAATGCCGCCGGCCATTTTGACGCCTTGGACAAGCAAACTGACGCGCCGAATCGCACGTACTTGTTGATTTTCAATCCTTATGGCGCGTTCCAATATTGGATCGGCAGTATTTTACCCAAAGATGCGGTGGCGCCAGAAGGTTTGGAAAAGTTGAAGTTGCCAGCTGGTACCATCGGCCAATCCGTTGAACCAGCAAATGGGGTGTTGAGTATGTTGCCGGTCCAAACCACTTATATGAAGGGTTTGGAACGCCTCGAAAAAGACGGCTTCCCATTGCCACAACACATCGGCCAAACCGACAAGCCTTATTATATGGAAGAATATTGCCTCAGTGATGGCCAAGTCGACCAAGTCAAGCACACGCTTTACATCAACTTGGATCAACTGGAAGGTTACGACGAATTTGATTAAGTTTTGAAAGCTAGGCAAAATTGCTTAGCTTTTTTGCTTGACCATAACGTTACGTCAGGCTTTATGCTAATTGAGTCAACAAGGAGGCGACAACATGACTTACTCGATTCAACAATTTGCCAAACTTTCAGGCGTCACCCCGCGGACCTTGCGCTACTATCATGAATTAGGCTTGGTGGTGCCACAAGTGTCAGCTAATGGTTATCGCGCGTATACTAGCGCTGACGCAGATCGACTGCAAAAAGTGCTGATGTTTGCGGAGTTAGGGTTTGCGTTAAAGGATATCCGGGCATTGTTAGAAGCATCCGCAGAGGTTCAACTCGAGGCTTTGAGTACGCAACAGTCCGTATTGGCCGAGAAGTTGAATCGTTTGGCCCAAAGTCAGTTGCGCCTGGAGTTGACCCGACAAAATTTACAAGGAGACATTCATATGTCTGATACCCAAAAATTCGCCGCGTTTAAACAAGCCAAACTCGCAGAAAATGATGAGAAATTCGGTGCAGAAGTCTTATCCAAATATGGCGCTGAACAAAAACAAGCCGCCGACCAACATTTCTCAGGCCTGACTGAAGCCCAATACACCAAGATGCAAACGCGAGAAGCAGAACTGAAGGCGGGGTTGTTAACTTATCTGGCCGATCCGCAATTGCCAAGCGTGGTTGCCCAACAAGTCTTTGAAGCCCATCGCGATTGGTTGAAAATTGCGACGCCACAATATTCACCAGCCATGCATCGCGGCATTGTCCAAATGTATTTAGCCGATCCACGGTTTGCGGATTACTACACCAAGTTGGTTGGCGATGAGCGGGCCACGCCAGCACTGGTTGAAATCGTCGAACACTATTTATACTAAGTCATCTTTAATCCTGGTTTAAATCAACTTACGCTGTCCGGCATCGTAAGCGTGTTTTGAATCTTCCAGTTAGCAATACCAATTGCCTTGCGGCCCGAAAATACGTGAGCTCCAGCGCCTTGGCGCCACTGCGGAAAATTGGACAAGTTGCCGGTGCGGCCGTCTGCAGAGATCAGCACAAACCGCTGATGCTCTT
>CAKRHU010000032.1 GCA_934339215.1 uncultured Lacticaseibacillus sp. | reverse complement strand
ACGCCACTGATAGCCACCACAAAGCCGATATAAAACCAAATCGTTGGCCGCTTGGCGTTTAGAAACCATGTCGACAACAGCGCCGTGAGAAATGGCGAAACGGTAACAATAATACCGACATTGCTGGCAGTGGTTTGCGTCAGCGCCATATTTTCTAAGAGGTAGTAAATCGTGATGCCAGAAAATCCAGCACCGACAAACAACCATTCCTGATTGCGCTGAGCGATATGTAAAAGTCCAGGCTTCCAAATCAATAATGCCAAGTACCCAATTACAAACCGCGTTAGCAAAATTGTGACCGGATTGAAACTACGCAACAACACTTTTGTCGCAATGAAAGTCGTGCCCCAAATTAAAATCGTGATCAACGCGGCGATATGCCCCGTTGTGCGTTTCTCACTCACATGCCACTCCCCCTATACATAAACACATCCTATCAGCCGACAGGATGTGTTTATTATTTTAGCACTGACGCTTGCAGCTGACGATACGCAAAAAAACAGACCGTCGTGATAACAGTCTGTCCTTTGTTGCTGGAATTAATGTTGTCGACGCTTGCCAAAAGCAAGGAGACTACCAAACATTGCTAAGATCGCTGCTCCGGCCACACCTAAGCCATGAGCACTTGCTTCGCCAGCTTGTGGGAAGGTATCCTGATCAGCTTGATGAGTTCCGGAAGCCTTTGCTTTTGCCTGAGTCGCAAAAGCTCGACTTTGGGCTTGAGCTTTAGCGGCTTTAGCTTGCGCCAACGTCTTCAAGGTAACTTCACCTTTTGGCGCTGGTTGCACCTTGGCATCAACGGCATTCGGCTTAGGCTCAGTCGTCGCAGTGGCTGGCTTGGTGTGATCATAGAATTCTTGCGCAGAGGCAATGACTGCATCAGGAACTTGAACCTTCGTGCGGACCACCACGCCATCTTCAATGCCATTTTCAATGGTGTCATTACGTCCGACTTGTCCATCTTTGCGAACCACATGGAAGATCTTAGTCACCACATTGCCGACCATATCTTGGGCGGTCACGGTAAAGTAATTATCCCCTGGCGTCAAAGCATACACCTTGGTGAAGTCCGCTGCGCCGTATGGATTTGACGTAGTGGCATCTGGGTCATCATGGTTGTTAAAGCCGGCGAGATTCTTTTGGTGAATGAGACTGTCACCATTGGCAAATAACCGATAACCATTAATGTTGTCGTTGACGGTGCCTGAAATCGTGAAGGTGTAGCTTGAAGTGGTGATTTCATAGTCGCCGTCCGCATTGACTTTCACTGCTTCAGCCTGGGGCAGCTCCAAAGTTGGGAAAATGTCGTCCAAGTAGATTTCCAGTTGCCCATAGGCCGTTGAAGTACTGCCATCTTCGGCAGTGGTTGTGATCCGATAACCGACTGCTTGTTGCTGGGCCGCCTTAAATGGCACTTGGAAACTAAACTTACCATCTGCACCAAACGTCACGGTTTGTGCCGCTTGGGTGGCATCGGTATAAGTCATCGTCTTGTTCGCCGCATCCGCCAGCTTCCCAGTAATGGTTAGCTCACCAGTTGTCGCATCGTAAATATCAGCTAATTGATCTGCCCCGATCAAGGTGAAGGTATTATCGTTGAAATGATCAAACGTTAATCCTTCAGTTGGCGCTGCATGTGTGGTGATGCTGGAGAAGTCGCGCAGTGGCAGGTTGGCAATGCCTTTGGTATCCGTCATCTTTGCTGTAGCCGTGGCATTGTCAGTTAATTCAGCCACTGGTGCCAAGTTCGTTTCAGCATAATCACCGTAACCATCGCCTAAGAAAGTAATCAACGTGGAAGTCGCGGTCACGGGTGACGTAAAGTATTCACCATATTCCGGACCATCCAAAGTCGCAACGGCTTGATATTCACTGTACTTACCACTAGCAGTCAAGTGGAAGGTGACCAGCCCAGTGGCTTGGTCGACTTCACCGACCACCGTGTTGCCAGTCATTTCATCCGTCGGCGTCACCGACCCGGCAAAGCCGACTGGCACTAAGCCGTACGCGGTAAATTCAGTTTGTGCTGAAACAGTTTGCACATAACCGCTTTCTGGAATCAAGCGATTATAGTTATGTCCACTGGCGTCAGGCCCAATTTCCCAAACAAATTGCGGGGCAATGACAGTCGCGTCACCGGCGGATTCAGCGGCAGTCGTTTCAGGCGCCGCTTGAATGGTAGCACTGCCACTATTGCCAGCCACATCCGTCAACGTTACCTTGAGCTGACCATCACTCTTTGCCAAAGCCGCTTGTTGCGCATCAGTTAAAGTAAAGCCAACTACACCAGTATTGCGATCACTAGTTGCATGTAAGGCAATGCCAAATTCTTGTTTGCCGATGGTTAAAATGCCATCTGAATATTGGGTAAAGCCAGTGCCTTGATCACTGTAGTCAAACGCCACGACTCCATCTTGGTAACTGAGGTGATTGATCGTTGGTGCCGCTGTGTCAACGGCAACGGGTAAATCAAAGTTTTGCGTCTGATCATCGCCTTGGTTATATTGTTCCGTCACGATCCGGTACGTATATTGACCATCTGGCGCGGTGATAAATTTGCCAGTAGCTTGATCATATAACGTTCCGTCCCAAGTGAACGCATCCGCGTCTAAGCGCATATCGATACTCAAACCTAGATCTTGGTTATTGTAGAAATTACCGTTTTGTTCATAAGATTTGGTCGTGTTGTTTTCCTGATCCACGGTCCGCACGACATTACCATCGGCGTCTAAGATCTCAATGGTGACAGACTTTAAATTTTGCTTAGCAAAGACATACGGATAAACGGAATCACTGACGCCATCGCCATTTGGTGAAAATGACACTTTACCATTCTCCACTTTAGCTGGGATTTCGGTGAAAGCCCCGACATTATCATGGTTAACTAAGACACTTAAAGAACTTGGATCCGCAACACCTAATGGATTATTGTTGTTGTCCACTAAGATTCCACCGCCAAAAATCGACGTGTCTTTATTGGCAGGGTCATCGATCACTTGTTCATCTGCTAAATCACCGAAGTACCCTAAATATGGCATACTGATGGTTTGCGTCGCATCAGCCGCTTTAAGCGTGAAGAAGCCTTCAACGACTTGATCTGATTGCACACTGTCAGCCAAATGCAAATGGAACGTCAACGTCTTCGTAGCGCCTGCAGCTAAGGTAAAGCTTGGCGTATCAGCGGTCAAAGTTGCCCCTTTGATGGCTTGATCATGGACCTTATTTTGGTTATTCGTATCAATCACTTGCGTTAATGGTCCGCCGTCAGCATCAAAGGTGTACGTTTGTGCGGTGGTGCCATAATTGGTCAGATTGATCGTAAACGTCGTATCATTGGTGATTTGATTGAGCGACACGGACCCGGCATCATCAGTGCCTTCAGCTTCAACAGTTAAGTCACCAGCTTTAGAAACATCGATCTGGCCAGCCCCTTGACGGCGTGGAGAGATGTAAGTCTCTGGATAGCCAGCATCAACCATTGGTTCAGCCGCATTCATTAAGGCAATCTTGACGGCTTTGACTAAATCAGCACCTTTTAATTCTGGACGCGTCTTCATCAATTTTTGCATCACGATCAACGCTGCCCCGGCATCATATGGGCCAGCCATGGACGTGCCACTATCAGATTGATAAGCTGGCGTCCGGTCATCGGTATTGATCCAAGTGGACCAAACATTTTCACCAGGCGCGGTGATATCAGGCTTTAAGGTGTAATCACTGGTTGGCCCCCAGGAAGAAAATTCCGCCATTGCTGAAGCATCGCCAGTGTCACTATATTCCGCCGCAACTGACATGCCTGAAGCAGACATCCCCGGGTCGCCTAAGCTAGAATCGTTCTTGGCATTATAAGCCACGGAAATGTCATTGGGCACATCCGAGCCAATGATGCTGGCGCCGTTACCGTTATTCCCAGCCGAAATCGACACGAATACCCCACGATCAGTGGCGTATTTCACTGCGGCTTGCTCCTCATCGGTCAAGTCTTGTTCAGTAACCCCAATGCCCAATGACATTTGGATTGCATTGGCACCAAGGCTGACGGCATCACGAATCGCGCGAGAAATGTCGTTGAAGTTTTCATCAGGGAATTCATCAATCACCTGCATGGCTAAAATTTGCGCTTCAGGTGCCACCCCTTTGACGTAATCGGTAACGTCATATTGGTCGCTAGTCGCCCCATCTGTGGTCGTCCCATTAGCGGCAATGATCCCGGCCACGTGTTCCCCGTGACTGGAACCAGCTGGCGTATTTTGCGTATTCACACTGTCGTTATTGGAATAATCATAAGCAAATGGAATCTTGCTGTTAACATAAGTCCCATAACCTAATTCGGCAATTTTCTCACCAGCCTTGGTTTTGGTCAACGTCGCCGTACTATCATCACTTAAGCGCAAGTCTGGATGCGGCGTAACGCCTGAATCGATGACCGCAACGATCATGCCTTGACCTTGATAACCTTCATCCCAAAGACCTTGAACATTCCCTTTGGTCAAGGTATCTTGGTTGGCTGGCGGCGTATTGGCATCAGTAATTGGCGCAGCGTCAGTGTCTGTCGGCGCTTCATCCGTATTCGTCGTAGTCGCAGACGCCGCGGTGGTCGTGGCTTGCGCCGTTTGATCAGTAGCAACTTGCGTCGTCGTGGCAGTTGCAGGCGTCGTTGAGTCCGTCTCACTGGTAGTGGTGGTCGCTTGATCGCTAGTGGCTTGTTGTTCCACAGTTGATGTTTCAGTTGTTGATGCTTGAGTCGTCGCTGGTGCTTGTTGATCAGTTGACGAACTAGCTTGCTGTTCAGCGTCGTTAGCAGGCGTCGTCGTTTGATCAGCTGTCGCGGTACTTGTCGCTGGTTGCGTTTCAGTGATTGCAACTGGTGAATTCTCAGACGCGTGCGTCGTGGCTGTTGGCGCACCAGCAAACACGGCCATCCCGGCCCCAAACGTGACGATTGCTGCCGTTACCCAATGTTTACCTGATTTATAAAGCTTATAATGGCGCTTTTGTTCTGGTTTGTTCCCGTCTTGCATCACAAATACCCCCTCAATTTCTAGTTAGGCGAACTTGTGAGCCAAGCTTCCCTGTTTGCTTGCCCATGCTCACATTTTAATCACATAACCATTTAATAATTGCCTAACAATTATACATATTAACACGGATAATTCTGCCGTCAACTATTATCTATCTACCGAGGGTATCCTTGAAAAGTGGTTTCAATTCCTACTAGATCAAAGCTTTCAGTAAATATAAATTATTTTTAATAATCTGCCACTAAAGCTCATCTAAATGCCATATAAAATTAATATTAGTCAACTATTCTTTATTTTTCTCACTTTAATTTTTTTCAACGCGTTGCTTAATTTGAGGTTCATTCACCCGGCTCTCAATGTGTGCGCAAGTCGATCAGCCCAATCGGTCGTTGCATCGCCGATTGGGCTTTGAACATGCCATCGCCGCCAATCCAAATACCCCGACATCACGGCTAACAACCGCGGTGTCGGGGTATCGCTAGTTAACTCAGTCGCGAGTCAACTATTTGTGCTTGTCAATTTCGTCATTGACCTTCTTGAGGACTTTATCCTTAGCCTCGTCGACTTTGGCTTTCGCTTCGCCTTTGAGTTGCTTGGCTTTGCCTTTGGCTTCCATTTCCTCATCTTTCAGCAACTTACCGGTGGTTTCTTCGATCTTGCCCAAGGCTTTGTCCTTCGTTGATTTCAAGTCTGCCATCGTGTCACCTCCTTAATTTAAGGATATAACATTGAAGGCAGGACTTGCCAATTTGGTGCTCAGAAACAATGCAAAAAAATACTCTCAACCATTTCTGATTGAGAGTCGATGTACAACTGATGCGGGCAAGAAGACTCGAACTTCCACGGCCTAAACGGCCACAAGATCCTTAATCTTGCGCGTCTACCAATTCCGCCATGCCCGCATATCATTGTTTGCGCTCTTAAGCACAAGAAATAGTATACGGGAAAACAGGGGCGTACGTCAAGCAATTTTCATAAAATCTGGCAATTAATTGAATCATGATACAAATCGTATGCATCATCTTTAAAATTGACAGCTAAGGGTGATGCCGCCTTTAAGTTGAAAGCTAACAGAAAACTGTTCACCCGTGCTACAATTACCCTAACCAAGGTGAAAAAGGAGGCTGCCATGAACATTCGCACTGCCACGTCAAAAGATGCGCCTGCTGTTGCCCGCCAATATCTACAACTCACTGCTGAAATGGCCAAACTGGCACCGCAAACCATTCAACCTGCCCCCATCGATCAAACCGGCTACTTTAAAGATTATATTGAAGATGCCAATGCCGACGTGCTCTTAGCGCAAGCAGATGGCAAGTTATTAGGCTTTTTGCTGGTGGTGATGGCTGAAACTCAAGCAGATCTCGAAGTCGTGTTTCACCGCTTCGGTTTTGTGATCGACTTGTATGTCACACCTAATGCGCGCAAACAAGGCATCGGGCGGGCCTTGTTGAATGCAGCCACTGATTGGACCCGCGACCATGATGGTGAGTTCATTCAACTCAATGTCTTAGGCGAAGACACTGGCGCCCGCAACTTCTATCAACGGCTCGGCTTTGAACCAGCCAGCTTAACGCTAACGCATCAGGTGTAGTTTACCGTGGCATTTGCCACAAGCATATTTGCGCGTGTCGATGCGGCGCTGGCGGCGATATTGCGTCCCACATTGCGCGCAAACATAAATATATTTCGCAGCGCGGGGTAAACTTGGGGCAAAGCGAGAGCCTCCGACGGCTTGGAGTAACGCTTTAAAATCAGCGTCGCGATGTTGATAACCACGATGCATTTGATACAAGTGGTAATGACACAACTCGTGTTTGATAATGCCGAGTTGTTGGTCACGCGTGATGGCGGCAAACAACGTCGGATTAAAATCTAAATTTTGATCCTTCAATGAAAAGCGCCCGCCAGTGGTTTTCAGCCGCGTGTTAAAATGGGCTTGGTTGGTGAATGCGCGGTGAAAACTGGTCTGCGACACTTCCAGTACCAATGCTTGTAATTCTTGATCTGACAAATTTGAACCTCACAATCAATTGAACAAACGCTCCGCAAAGCTGATGAACAACTTTGCGGAGCGTTTTAAATCTTAACCGAAATAATCTAATAAATCCGCACGGGTCAACGCCGCTTTTTGTTCCGCGTTGAAGTCTTTGATGATGCGCCCTTGCGACAACACGATCAAGCGATTGCCGTATTTCAAAGCATCTTCCAAGTGATGGGTGATCATCATGCAAGTCAAATGCTCTTGAGTGACCAGCTTATCAGTGACTGACATGATCGACGCACTGGTTTTTGGATCAAGGGCTGCAGTATGTTCATCCAATAACAATAATTCTGGCCGGCGTAGCGTCGCCATTAACAAACTCAAAGCTTGCCGTTGCCCACCAGATAAGGATTCAGTCGGCCGGTCTAAGGCTTTTTCCAATCCGTTGCCAGTTTGTGCGGCGAGTTGTTCAAAGTGCGCCATTTGCGCTTTCAACCCACGTGAAGCTAACGTTAAGCGTTGACCACGGCGAGAGGCTAACAGCAAGTTCTCAGCGACACTCATCCGCGGCGCTGTCCCCATTTTGGGATCTTGGAAAACTCGGGCAATCAAGCGCGCCCGTTTTTCTGGTTTTTCATGCGTGATGTTGTGCCCAGCTAGAGTAATGGTCCCACTGGCCACTTCAATATCGCCGGTGATGGCATTAAACATCGTGGATTTCCCAGCGCCGTTGGTCCCAAGCACTGCAACATAATCCCCTGGCGCAAGCGTCAAGTCGATGCCTGAAAGCAGTGGTTTCACCGTGTTATCGGCAACGACATTCACTGCTACATGGTCCAGTTTTAATTGCTCAGCCATTGACTTTCACCCCATTTCGCAAAGTACGCTTGATACGCAAGCGGTGATCGATTTGTGGGATCATGATGGCCAAAGCTAAGATGATCGCTGACAGCAACTTCAAATCGTTAGCGTTGAAGCCTAATGCTAATACCACTAACAACACGAAGCGATACAAAATACTGCCCAGTACCACGGCGACTAAACGCTGACTCAAAGTCAACTCGCCGAACACGACTTCGCCGATAATGATCGCCGCTAAGCCGATCACGATGACGCCAGTGCCCATGGACACATCTGCGTAACCATTGTTTTGCGCGAGTAAACCGCCAGCTAAGCCGATCAAGCCATTGCCGACGACTAAGCCTAACAGCATTTGATGATCAGGATCAATGCCGAGACTGCGCGCCATGGCTGGATTATCCCCAGCAGCAATGAAGGCTTGGCCGATTTGCGTGTTGAGGAAAATAATCAACACCGCGACGATCACGAGACAGGCGACGATCCCCACTGCCACCGCATCAAAATATGGGGGTAATGCTTTGAGCCAAGCAGCGTTAAATAAGTTCGGTTGATGCAATAAACTCAAGTTCGCGCGACCCATGACTCGCAAGTTTACGGAATACAAGCCAGTCATCACTAAGATGCCCGCCAACAAGACTGGAATGTGCCCTTTAGTGGTCAATAAACCCGTCACTGCACCGGCAGCCATCCCCGCGATCAAGGATAATAGCGTCGCCACAATGGGACTAGCACCATGTGTCAACGCAGCACACGCCACTGCCGCGCCAAAAGGAAAAGTCCCTTCAACAGTCATATCTGGGAAATCCAAAATGCGGAAGGTTAAAAATAAGCCGATGCCGACCAAGCTATACAACAGCCCTTGGCCGATGGCTGATACGCCTAAACTCATTGGAACACCTCCCCGGATTTTTGGGCTTTATCGATCACTGATTGTGGGATCGTAATGCCCAGCAGTTTCGCTTGTTTCAAGTTGACAATCAGCTTCCCAGTTTTTTCAAAATGAATTGGCGTCGTCGCCGGTTTGGATTTGCCGGATAAGACAT
Organism: uncultured Lacticaseibacillus sp.; assembly: GCA_934339215.1. Taxonomy (GTDB): domain Bacteria; phylum Bacillota; class Bacilli; order Lactobacillales; family Lactobacillaceae; genus Lacticaseibacillus. The sequence goes on along the minus strand of CAKRHU010000032.1, from coordinate 1,398 downwards.
TGGCAACCATTTTCCCAGTTTGCACGCCGAGTTCGAATTGATCCAAGCCAATGGTTGCCACGCCACCTTGTTTGACCATCGTGTCCACCGTTGGGAACACAGGGATCTTCCTAGTGTTGGCCACTTGAACTAAAGTTTGCATGGCAGAAGCAATGGTGTTGTCCGTCGGCACGAAAATCGCGTCCACTTGGGTCACCATTTGCCCGGCGACTTGGTTTAAGTCGTTGGTCGAGCTGATGGTGTACTGCTTGACCTTAAAGCCAGCTTTTGGTGCCAGTTGGCCGACCATTTTGGCTTGAACTTGGGCGGAATCATCAGAAGAAGTTGAAATCACGCCTAAGGTTTTGGCTTGCGGCATCAATTGATGGATCAAAGCCAGTTGCGATTTGATTGGCGCTTGGTCGGAAACCCCGGTGATGTTGCCACCTGGTTTGGTGTTGGAGTCGACTAACTTGGCGCCTTTAGGATCCGTGATGGCACCTAAGATGATCGGGATTTTAGACGAGGCATCTGCCAAGGCTTGCGCAGCCGGCGTGGCAATGCCGACCATCACATCCGCGTGCTCGTTGACGAATTTCTCGGACATGGTTTTTAAGTTACTTTGATCAGCTTCCGCATTTTGGAAGTCGATTTTGACGTCTTTGCCAGTTTTATACCCGTTATCCGCCAAGCCTTTGATAATGCCTTTGTGGATCGCATCCAAGGCCGGATGCGTCACTAATTGTAAAATGCCGACAGTTGGGGTTTTGGGTTTGGAGGTGGTTTGCACCCCACCGGTTTGCACGAACGCGACGCCTAAAAATGCCAGCAGCGCCACGATCAAGGCGATCATTCTTTTCATAGAAGCTCCTTACCCCATCATTGCGGAGATCTTTTGGATGTATTTCATCAAGCGACTGGATGCGGCATCTTGGTCAGCTTCAGCCATGGAAAAGGCACTTTCATCAAATTGTGCTGGGCTCTCATGCAACGAGTCGACCATATCTTGGCAACCTTTTTGAAAATCGGCAAAGGCTTGCGTCAACAACTTGTGGTTACCCATCAACTTGGCTGGCACCTTAGCCGCTTGCAGTTTTTCCAACATGCTGGCATAGTGATCCGTACCATCTTGGAAACTGGCAATGGTTTTGGCATAAGTATCGGTGTCAAATTCGCCCATCGTACCATCAAGTAGGGCTTGCTTCAAGGCGTCAAACTTAGGACTCATTTGATCTTGTTCCGCTTCAGTGTCATCCATGATCAAGTTGATCAGTTGCGCATAATGCATTAATTTCATTTGCGTTTTGTTCATTTTAGCCATTACAATTCCTCCAATTGTTATCTCGTCCATTCTAACAGAAAAACGCTTGCGTGACACGTTTAGGCGCACGCAGCAAAAAAGCCCAGCATCGCTGCTGG
>CAKRHU010000031.1 GCA_934339215.1 uncultured Lacticaseibacillus sp. | reverse complement strand
CCGCGAGTGGATCTCCTTCTCGCTGGGCTCTAAGCGGTAAACCGCTAAGAGCCCCACGGCTGATGACCAGCCCGCCTACGCACTTTTTGTCTCCACCCACAGATTTTCTACATTGATATAACCAGCCAACAGACTCAACACGCTCACGTGCACAGCATTTCCGAATTAATCGTCACATAGACGTTGGTATTGCGCGATTCGTAGCCATCGGGTGCCAGTGGTCTAGCGGAGTGGAAGTGATTTGAAATTGGGACGGAAGCTGGCCGCCGCTACATAGTGAGATTTCCGTTAGTGGTTTACCACTTACGGAAAGCCGCAGGTCGAAATCCACTTGGATCAGGAGCGCAGCGAGTGATTCAAGTTAGTTCGGCCGAGGACCCTCACTATGTAGCGGCAGTCAGCTGGAGGCCCAATTTCAAATCACTGAATGGGTCTGGAGTGCACCACTGGCGCCTGACAGCGGCCTGAAACACTTACGAGGTCGGACAATGTTTGTGAATACAACCGGATTTAAACATGACTTAGTATTATTTAGGATCAGCATACCCTTTGCCATGTTCTGGCCGATAGAAACGCCGGTTGTCCATGCCAAACAATCGTTCCGTAAAGGTGCCTGGTTCAATATGTTGATACGCCGTCGTCAACATGTTGATCTGCGCATCCATATCATCGAGGTTGTGCAAGATCTGCGCTTCCAACAACCCTGGACGCACTGGCGAACCATATTCCAACAAACCGTGATGCGACAAGATCATATGCCGCAACATGATCATATCTTCTTGATGGATATCGATTTTTAATTCTTGGGCGGCTTGGACCAACGCTTCGTCGACTAAGACGATATGGCCGATCAAATTACCTTCCATTGTATATTCAGTGGACACTGGGCCGGACAATTCGATAGTTTTGCCCAGGTCATGCAAAATTGCCCCAGCGAACAACAAGGACTTGTTGACGCTTTGGTATTGATCCGCCACACTTTGCGCCAAGCGTAAAATACTCAACGTGTGAAAAGCCAATCCACCAGTGAAGGCATGGTGATTAGACTTGGCCGCCGGATAGGTCAAGAAGGCTTCTTTATGATCGGCCAGCAACTTGCGGACGATGCGATTCCAGTTCGGGTTGGTAATTTTAAAGATGAAATCGTTGAGTTCATCCCCCATATCATCCGCCGTTTCTGGTGCATGTTCTTGATAGTTGGCTGGATTGCTGCCTTCTTCTTGGGTGGCTAAGCGCATATTGTAGATCTTGATTTGCGGATTGCCTTGGTATAATTCGCGCTTGCCATGCAGTAATACCACGACCCCCGCTTTGTATTGGTCAATATCCGCTTCTTGGGCATCCCAGAATTTCGCTGAGATATGGCCGGAAGCATCTTGGAAGTTGAACGCGATGAATTTCTTACCATTTTTTGCCAAGCGCACTTCAGCAGACTTGATCAATACCGGAATGGTAAGGTCTGCGCCGTTTTGAAAATCGAATAGTTGTTTTGCCATATGGGCCACCTTTTCTACGTTACATTGCTAAGTTTCATGATAGCGATTTTTCCGCCAAAACGCAATCACGACGCCTGTTCACACCCAGACTTTTACCCTGACGACGCTGATATCAGGCGCCAGGCAATTGCTAAAAGCATCGAAAAAGGACCCAAACACAGGTCTGAGTCCCAGATACTAATTATTTGCCTTGGTAAATATCAACAATGGGTTGCGTGATGGCACGGTTGAGCTCATCCATCATTTGGGATAAAGCTTGTTCCTTGACCATCAAATCGTTGATTGGTTGCATGTTTTGCATTTTTTCACCGATGGTTTGAATATCTTTGATTTCATCATCAGTAGGTTGTTGGCCTTGCATTTGCTTTTGTTGCAATTCCATTTGTTTTTGTTGGAATTGTTGGAACATCGCATAAGCGACCGCATCGAGTTTCAACATATCAAAGGCATGTTGCATTTCCTTGAATTGTTGGGATTCTTTCAAATCTGATGCCAGTTGGTTGGCGGTGTCGTATACGTTAGCCATAAATAGGCGCCTCATTTCGTTGTTTTAGGTTAATTGAATAACCCTTTAATATCATTATACCATTGATTGACGGTGCTCTTAGCAGAATCGATCCCACTTTGCACCCCATCTTGAATATTGGACCAAACATCACTGCCAGAACTAGAACTTGACGCTGGGGTTTGGAGCGTGGCTTCTGATTTCGCATCTTTGGTATCAAAGGCACTTTGCGGCGAACTTGGTAACATCGCCGACATTTCTGCTTTGAAAATCGGAGCCACGCCGGATTCGCTAGTACCGACTAAGAAGTGATCCTTATCCGTTGTCGCAAAACCAGTCCAAGTGGCCACGACCATATCAGGGGTATAGCCGACGACCCATTGATCGCGCGTGCCGTAACCCCAACTGGATGGCACTTCAGTGGAGCCAGTTTTCCCGGCAACGGTGTAGCCATCAGGGGCTGCCGATACCCCCGTCCCATACTTGAACGTGCCCAGCATCATCGAAGTCATGGTTTTGGCCACTGAGGCTTTGATGATCCGCTTTTTGGTGTTTTCGGTGTTATCCACAACGGTTTTGCCAGTGGCATCCACGATTTTGCGAATAAAATGGGTTTGCGGCAAATAACCGCCGTTGGCAAAAGCCGAATAGGCACGGGCCATGATCAACGGGCTAAAACCGGTCGTCACCCCACCCAAGGCAGCGGCTAAGTTTTGATCTTTTTTCTTAAGCTCTATGCCAAAACGGGCCAAGCTTTTGACACCAGTTTGCACGCCGATTTTATTTAACAACCAAACGGCGGAGGTGTTTACCGAATTAGCTAACGCCATATACATCGGCAAGCTCCCGGTGTAAGTACCCGTCGCATTAGTTGGCGTATAGTTGTTGGCGCCATAACTTTGCTTTTTATCTTGGACGGTCGAATCATAATCATAACCGTGTTCCAAAGCCGGGGTATACACCATCAAAGGCTTGATGGTGGAACCGGGACTGCGTTGCAATTGGGTCGCGTAGTTATAGCCTAAGAAGACATGTTCCCCACGACCGCCGACGACAGCCAAGACACCACCGTTATTTGGATCAACGGCAATACTAGACGCTTGAGCCTTGGTCCCATCTGACGCATTGGCTGGGAAGTTGGCATCATTATCAAAAGTTGACTGCATCTCACTTTGATAAGTCGTGTCCAAGGTGGTGTAAACCTTGTAGCCTTTGTTCATGATATCATCTTGGGAGATGCCATCTTTTTGCGCTTCTTCGATCACCGCATCAAAGAAATAAGGATACTTGTTGGCATTGCCGTCGGTATAATTATCTTTCAGGGTTAAGGTTTCGGATTTCGCTGAGTTCGCTTCGGCTTGCGTCAGCTTGTCATTGTCCACCATCAATCCTAAGATCAAATTGCGCCGTTCAACCGCATGTTGCATGTTGTCGATTGGGTTATAATAACTCGGGCTGCGCAACATTGCGGCAATGGTGGCACCTTCTGAGGCGTCGAGTTCTGAAGCGTGTTTGCCAAAGTATTTTTCAGAGGCATCTTCAACACCCCATACCCCGTTGCCAAAGTAGGCATTATTGAGATACATCGCCAAAATATCGGATTTAGCGTACACTTTAGTGAGTTGAATCGCTAAGAATAATTCCTGAGCTTTGCGCAAATACGTTTGTTTTTGGGTCAATAACGTGTTTTTGGCGAGTTGCTGGGTGATGGTCGACCCCCCACCAGTGATTTGGCCATGATGAATGATCAAATTGACCACTGATCGTAAAATTCCTTTGATCGAAAAGCCCCAGTTGGAATAAAACGTGCGATCCTCTGTCGACAACACCGCATTTTGAATTTGCGGCGAGATCTTGTCCAAGGTCACATAAGTCCCTTTTTGCCCATAAAGGGTTCCGGCTTCTTGATTTTTGCGATCGTAAATAATCGTTTTGGTTTGCAGCGTCGACTTGATATTTTGCACATCAGCGGTTTTGGCTTGATAAGTAAACCAAGCACTGGCAATTAAAATAATGGTCAAGCCGATCAAAATCATCCAGCGAATCAGTTGAAAACGCCGGAAAAACCAGCGCACTGCTGCCCAGGCGGTATGCAGGTAAGGTCGCACCCACTGCCAAAATTGCTTGAGGTAAGCCAACGATACCCCTCCTATAAATTAGTCTTACATATTGTAACATTGCTGACTAGCTGGCGTTGGCTAGCTTCATAACTTTAACGTAAATCCAATGAAAAGGAATCCGCCTTATGCCCGAATTTTCATTATCCGCCCCAGTTTTACATGATTATCCCAGTGTTACGGACCAGCTCACTGCTTGGCATGTCCCAAAGTCTTGGCGCTTTTGGCTGCGACAACATCAAGGCGTCACGGTAAATGATGACTATCGCTATGGGAATCTGGCCGTTCATGCAGGCGAAACCATTCAATTGAAACTGTCTGCCGTTGACCCCACTGATTACGTTCATCAAGTCCATCCCTTTGATATCATTTATGAAGACGATCAAGTCTTAGTCGTCAATAAGCCTGCTGGCATCAAGCCTCATCCCAATCAACCCGGCGAAGTGGATACGTTGATGAATTGGGTCGCGGCCTATCTCGCACCAAATCCTGCGTACATCACCCATCGCTTAGACAAGTTGACCTCGGGCTTGACGTTAATCGCCAAAGATCCGCTGACGCAAAGTTTGATCAATCAACAACTCGCGGCGAAAACCATGACGCGTGAATATGTGGCCTTAGTGTCCGGCAATATTCCAGATGCTGGCGTGATCGATGCGCGAATTGGCCATGATCCTGACGATAAACGCAAACGCATGGTCCGTGCTGATGGTGATCATGCCGTGACGCATTATCGAGTGATTCAACGAAATGGGGATATCGCCCGCGTCTGGTTGACGTTAGAGACTGGCCGCACGCATCAGTTGCGCGTACACTTGGCCTCGATCGGCTTTCCAATCCTCGGTGATCCGTTGTATGGCGATGAACTTGCTGCGCCTCGATTAATGCTCCATGGGGCTAAACTCAGCTGGATAAAGCCACTGAGTGAAACCCTCCAAACTGTTGAGTGTCCGGCAGAATTTTAAAACAAACCACTTGACCAACGAAAATTAATCGTTGGTATTTTTATTTTCCACTAGTTTGTATTGCAAACTATGTAATGACGTGGTATCTTCTAGTTGGTAAAACATATTAGAGGTGATGACATGGCCAGCAATGAAACCAGCCAAATGCTCAAAGGTGTTCTGCAAGGTTGTTTGTTGATCTTATTGGATCAGTCGCCTTCTTACGGTTACGCCATTACACAACGCCTGGATGACTTCGGCTTCACCGATGTTCCCAAAGGCACTGTTTATCCATTATTGATGACCATGGAGAAAAAAGGCCTGCTCAAAAGTGAATTTCGAGAATCCGCAGATGGGCCGAAACGTAAATATTACGCCCCGACATCAGCCGGACACGCCGCAAAGCACAAATTTTTAACAGAATGGCAACAGCTCAAAATTAACGTCGCATCGATCGTAAACTTGGAGGAAGACGACCATGAACGAAGCTGAGTTGATTCAGGAAAATCAAAACCGCAGTCTTTTGCTGAACAAAGCAAACGCAGAATTCTATGGCAACATTGTCGTTTACTTGCGCATGCGGGGTAAGTTGAAGAATAACGTGCAGCTGGAAACTGATTTACTCGATTTACTTAACAATCTCCTGGACGCCCAAGCCAATGGCCAATCTGCGGCGGATTATTTTGGCACGGCCCCTGCTGGTGTGGCAAAAGACATGTTGCGCGCTTTGCCGAATGATTGGCAGAAAATTCGCCGGGTCACGTTAACTGGTACCATTTGGTATGCGGTGTTGCTTTGGCTACCAAGTTTGATCATCCCCAGCGAGCCAGTCGATGTGGGGAAACTTCTGATCGGACTGATCGGCATCGGTGTTTTCCTCTTGGCTTTTTCATGGGGATTAGGCAAAATTGCGTTCGCCAAACATCAGTGGTTGATCACAGGTTTGATCGTGATCCTCTGTGGTGGCGCTGGGGCTTTGATTCCGACGACATTTGTTTCACTCAACACCCATTTCAAGCTGACGTTATCCACCCCTGTCGCCGTCACAATCATCGCGTTTTGCCTGATTGCAGCTGGTTTTCAATTCAATGCCGATCGTAAGAAATTTCGTTTCTTCCCGATTGCATTGACATTCTTGCTTGTTGAAGTGATGTTTGGCCTACTTGGCATTCTGGTTCGGATACCTCTGACGGCTCCATGGCTGAATCGAGGCAATCATTCACTTTGGTTTCTAGTTGGCGGTGTGGTGTTAACGATGATTATCCCGTTTAGTTTGATGGGTTGGCAGCTTATTCAAGGGGTTAAAGCGAATCGTAATCGTCAAAACTAGTCGAAAAAAGCACCGCAACGAAATTTATCGTTGCGGTGCTTTTGTTTAGTCACTAAAGGCCCGATCATATTGTTGATTGAACCAAATTGCGGATTCCTCATCTGGAGAGATCACGACGATGGTATCATGCCCGGCCAATGTCCCGACCACTTGAGCGAACTTGATGTCATCAATAATCGCGGCTAACAAGTTCCCGTTGGATGGCAAGGTTTTGATCACGTTCATGAATCGCACCCGGGTGATGGACAAGCCGACTTCGCGAATGGAATTGCCTAAGCGCTCCAGTTGCGATTCGCTATCCCCACGAAAAATAGTATACCGCAACGCACCGCTGGCATCTTGGGCTTTGACGATGCGCAGTTCGCGAATGTCGCGAGAAATCGTCGCTTGCGTCGCTTCGATGCCGGCGTTTTTCAGCTCCGTTAACAATTCGTCTTGGGTGCTGATCACTTTTTGGTTAATAATACGCGCCAACGCGTTTTGTCGTTGGGATTTATTCATGAATGACCCTCCTGATGAATATCTATGCATATTGTAGCACACGAATACCGAAAAAAATACCCGTTCAACGTGAACGGGTATTCCTCAAATTACATTTCAGCTGGGGCTTCAACACCAAGCAAAGCCAGGGCAGAAGTCAAAATGGTGCTGACAGCTTTGACCATGGCCAAACGGGCTGGCAATTCCGCATCGTCGACCAAGACTTTAGAGTTGGCATAGTATTTGTTGAAGGCTTTGGCAAGCTTCAACGCATACTTAGCGATCACAGAAGGTTCGTAAGCTTTAGCCGCACGCGCGATGACGTTTGGATAGTCGCCTAACGCTTTGAGCACATCCCAAGCAGCCGGATCCGTCAACGCAACATCTGCGGCAGGCTGCGTGTCCGTCTTACGCAAAATGCTGTTAGCACGGGCATTGGTGTATTGCACATAAGGACCCGTTTCACCTTCAAAGCGCACCACTTCTTCCAAGTTGAAGTCAAAGGAATCTAAGCGTTCGTTCTTCAAATCATGGAAGATCACAGCGCCGACACCGACTTGATGCGCAACAAGGTCCGCATTGGCCAAGTCAGGATGCTTTTCAGCGATTTGTTTCTTGGCCAATTCGATGGCATCATTGAGGACTTTTTCCAGTAAGATGATGTTACCTTTACGCGTGGACAACTTCTTACCACCAGAAGTAATCAAGCCGAATGGAATATGATGGATATCATCAGCCCAGTCGTAGCCCATTTCTTTGATAACGGCTTTGAGTTGGTCAAAATGTTCGCGCTGTTCGTTACCGACAACATACAAGCTTTGCACAAAGTTGTATTCGTTGTGACGATAGAACGCTGCAGCCAAATCCCGGGTCATGTAAAGCGTGGCGCCATCGGACTTTTTAATCAAGGCTGGGTTTAAGTCGTATTTTTCAAGATCGACGATTTCAGCGCCTTGAGAAGACTTCAACAAGTGCTTGTCTTCAAGTTCGTTGACCACGCCGTCCATTTTGTCGTTGTAAAACGCTTCGCCGTTGAAGGAATCAAACTTCACGCCGAGCATGTCATAAATGCGGGTGAATTCTTTCAAAGATTCTTCACGGAACCATGACCACAATTGATGCACTTCTGGATCGCCATCTTCAAGTTGTTTGAACACAGCGCGGGCTTGGTCGTCCAAGGTTGGATCGGATTCAGCTTCTTCGTGGAATTGCACATAGTATTTCACCAAGTAGTGGATCGGGTCTTTTTTGACATCAGCTTCAGAGCCCCACTTGCGGTAAGCCACGATCAGCTTCCCGAATTGCGTGCCCCAGTCACCTAAGTGGTTGATTTTAATTGGGGAATAACCCACTTTGGTCAAAATGTTGGCCAAGGCATTGCCGATCACCGTGGAGCGCAAGTGACCCATGGACATTGGCTTGGCAATGTTAGGGCTGGACATGTCGATTGGCACGTTGCCAGCGCCTAATTGCAAATCGCCGAAGTGTTCTGGATCGTCGGCAATGCTAGTCAAGGTGTCATGGGCAAAGCTGACTTTGTCTAAGAAGAAGTTGACGTAGCCGCCGACTGCTTTGACTGCTTCAAAAGGCTTGGCGTCGATTTTTTCGACTAAGTCTGCAGCGATCATCTTCGGTGCTTTGTGATAAACTTTAGCCAAGGCAAACGTTGGGAAAGCATAATCGCCTAAATCTGACGTTTTTGGGGTTTCCAATAATTGCGCGATTTGATCGGCGCTTAAATCATCACCGGTCGCCAGGCTCAACGCTGATACGACTTGTTGTTTGAAGTCCATTATTTTTCCTCCTTGAATACGAAAAAACTCGTCTTTTGCAAAAATTCTGCAAGAGACGAGTTTCCCCGCGGTACCACTCTCATTGACAAATTGTCCACTCGATATTGAACTGTTCACACAGGTGCGCCTCTAGCGACCGTAACTGCTCACACCACCCGCAGCTTCACTGAACCGGTATCGCTAGGATCTTCCTGATAAATTAAAAAACTGACGCGATGCTCGCGTCAGTTCTGCAGCGGTTGACGAGAATCGAACTCGCGACGCCAGCTTGGGAAGCTGGAGTTTTACCACTAAACTACAACCGCAACAACGTTTATTAGTATAGCAAGCAGGTAGACGTTTGACAAGGGGAAATTTCAACAATCCATAATTTTGCAACAACATGCAGTTGACATTCAACGAAAAGTGTTGGGACTTTTAGTCAGTGATTTGGTCGTGTTTACCCGTCGTTAACACCTGCATTAAAAAAATAGAACTCCTGTGAAAATTAAAATTTACTCATATACTTGCTCATAATTTTAACCGTGCTATAATAGTATGCAGAAACTATCATTTCGCTATGCCAAAAGCTAAGTGATCCAAAGGAGTGACGATCATGGCAGACAAAACCCGACGTTATTATTTCGCCGCGCGCAATGAAGAAACCGCGCACGGCTACGAAATCAGTTTTGTAAATATCCCCCAAGCGCAAGCGGTTGGGGCGACCTATGAAGAAGCCGTCTATTACTCCTACCGCGTGCTAGCCGACTTTTTAAGCCACTTACCAAAAGACGAAGCCGCCTTAACTGCCTACACTCACGCCACATTACCTAGTGCCACGGCAGACAATGTATTTTATTCTCTGGTCAGCGTGACTCCAGATTTCGACCCGCATAAAATGGTCACCCACTTCACCTTGCCGCAAGCACCACCAGCAGAAATTCGCCGCAAAGCCAGCCAATTGGCTAAACTCGTGCATCATCAAAACAAAGCCCGCGAAGCTGCAAATTCCTAATATGAGAGAGAAGCCGAACATTAAAGTTGTCTCGGCTTTTTTAATCCGCAAATTACTAGTCAAAGGCCTCAAGATGTGGTTTAATATTTGCCAAGGTCTACATTTGACAGCAGGTCAGATGGACATCAACAATCAAAGGAGTGTCCGAGTTGACGAGTTTAGCCTCTTCGATCCAAGATTTTCACTTCGATAATGTTTTGATGAATGCCAGCGGCGTGCATTGCATGACCACCACGGAGTTGGATGAAATCTATGCCAGCCCTGCCGGCAGCTTTGTCACCAAATCTGGCACCCCAAACCCCCGAGTCGGCAATCCAGAACCCCGCTACCATCAATTAGAGCTCGGCAGTATCAACTCCATGGGCTTGCCGAACAACGGCATCGATTATTATCTCGACTACGCCTTAGACTTTCAGGCCAAGCATCCCGATCACCCGATTTTCATTTCAGTTTCTGGCATGAGCCCATCAGATTACACCTTGTTGGCAGCAAAAATCCAAGTCAGTGACTTTAACGGACTCACAGAATTTAATTTGTCTTGCCCTAACGTCCCAGGTAAGCCCCAAATCGCCTATGATTTTGATACCACTGAGCAAATCTTGACTGACTTATTCAAAATCTTCACCAAACCAGCCGGCGTCAAGCTCCCACCATTCTTTGATCTCGCCCAATTCGATCAAATGGCCGCCTTGCTCAATCGCTTCCCATTGACGTTCATCAACTCGATCAACTCGTTGGGCAACGGCTTGATGATTGACCCCGCCACCGATACCGCTTTGATCCGGCCAAAAGGTGGCTTTGGTGGCATCGGCGGCGCTTATGCCAAGCCGATTGCCTTAGCCAACGTCCGCGCTTTCCGCCAACGCTTGCGCGACGACATTGCGATCATCGGCACAGGCGGCGTCACCACTGGCCGCGATGTGTATGATTTAATATTGTGCGGCGCTGATATGGTGCAACTCGGCACGGTTTTGCAAGTTGAAGGCATCGCTTGCTTTGACCGCTTGAATCACGAGCTGGAAGCGGTGATGGCTGAAAAAGGCTACAGCAAGCTCTCCGATTTTCGCGGCAAACTCCAAACCATTCAATAAATGGATGAAAAGCAGGTCATGAGGCCTTTTTTTTTGCACTTGAATTGTCAAGCTAAGTGGAACATCTCTGACCAGAAGACTTCAAGCGAAGATTTCCATCTGAAC
>CAKRHU010000030.1 GCA_934339215.1 uncultured Lacticaseibacillus sp. | reverse complement strand
GAGATCCAATGCCCACCAACAGTTAAGCTGGGGTCACTGCGGATCAGTCTCACTGGGCCTGCGGGGAACTGCCCCCCGTTGCGAAGAGTTTCAAGCAACGTGCGCTAAGTTGCTTTCTCCACCTTGAATTCGAGTTTATGATAACGCCTCCAAAAATAAAAGTCAAGTATTTTAAATTAGCACCTTTTAAACAAAATATCCGGTTTTCAGGACAAAAAATTTGGTAGATCGGCAACTTGCTCGCATAATAAAGTCAAGGAGGTGTCACTCATGATCATGCATAGTCGGCGGCGAATCCGAGTACGAGGCGTTGTGGCTGAGGCCTTGACGACTCAGTTTTTGCTACCTAACGATCAAATCAGATCAATTCATGCCGTCGTCATCGGGGCGACGAATTTTGCCCGCGTCGGAAAGCTTGAATCGCTTGACTGGCCCACACAAACCATTTTCGCTGAGTTCAACCAAGAATTTCTGCATTCAGTACTCCCACTGGGCTATGCGAGGCCGATCACGTTGAATGGTCACTTGGTCAAGAGTCATCTCATTCAACAACCAGCCGACCAACACTTCGTCCAACAATTACGCCATCAACAACGAAATACGATCGGCCAGAAGTTTGAACATTGGCTCATGCGAGAACGGCACAAACAAGACCCCACTTGGCCCAAAACTGTCGCACACTTACAAGCAAGTATCGAGGCCTATATGGATGCGACGCTCAGCTTAGCCGAATTGAGTCGTCAATTTGAAAAGGTCTATCATGCCTTTGGCCCCTTTCAACAACAACGCGTCCAGGCACTGACTAGTGGCGCACGATCGTTAGCCGCCAAATTTGAACGCAGTATTGATGAGCGCTTACCGATTGCTTACTTGTTGATCGATGTACAACGCGTCACCAATTTTCAATACAGCGACGCCCGCGACACTCAAATCACCAGCGAGCCCAACGACTTTGAACGCCGCGATGAAGTGGGCTATTTACAACACATGTTCAACCAAGTCCAATTGCAAAAAGCCGAATTCAAACGTTTAGGGCTCCCATTTTACGATCCTGATTGGTTAGCACGCAAACGCAGACGCAATGAACCGGTGTGGGAGCCAAGTCAATTGAAGACCTATCATTTATAGGAGGCAAACGATGCAAGGAGAAATCACTGGCACCATTTTAGGCGTGGACACCTTGGTGATCGTCGTGGGCACGCATACGCAAGTCCGGCGCGTGATGCAGATCAACATCACTTCTGAAGACATCGACTGGGCGCAAACGCCAAACGATAACCCGATGCTTGCCTGTGTGCCTTTTGAAGAAGTATTTTATCAAGAGGTCGAAATTGGTTCTGAAGTCACAATCACCGGCCCTGTTCAAGTGCGCCATGCGGTACCTGAAAGCCAACAAGCTGCATTTCAAGCACAACTGGACCGCCTGAATACCCGCTTGATCGGGACGATTCGCAACTGGGTCAAACGCTATGGCTACACGAATCAGCGCGCGGCTTTGGAATCGGCGATGAAAGCTTATCTCAACGACCGCATCCCCTTGCCGACTTTGTTTGGCCAAATCCAACAAATCGTCTTCGGTGAGGTCACTAAGCCTCCGCTGAAACTCACCAAGTTGAAAACGGAGATCAATGCCTTGCTGGCCAAGCGCTGGGCCGTCGCCAAACAAAGCTTATTGGTGCTGTGGTTTGATGACATCGAGTTGTTTACCTCGGAAAGTACTGCCACTGAGCAACAGTCCGGCCCGTTAACGGTGATCCACTTGGAAAACGGGGGTATCGAAGAATTCTGGGAAAAATGGCTGGCCAAAACTAAGGCAGCCCAAGCCCAATAACAAAAAAGTCGCCTGAGCCAACACCTGGCCCAAGCGACGGTTTACATATTAAATACGTTGGATATAGCGGATCATCGCCTCACTCGGCTGTTGGTTAGCTTCATACACTTTTCGATAAACTGGTGGGATCTTTTTCAAGCGTTGATTCATTTCATCCAGATCAAAATCATGCAGATCAAAGTCGGCGACCCCAAGCCAGCGGGAATATTCAGCATATTCATCACCACGATGTTCATCAAAGGCTTCTTGCAACCGTTGCAGTCCGCCCACCCCACCGACGTCTTCCACGATCCCCCAACCGGCCCCGGCGATGACGCGTGGATAGTCTCTGGCCGGCAGTGGCTGGTTAAACAAGATTTCATCCAAGCTAACTGACACCACCCAGCCATCGCCAAAATCATAGCGGAACTCTACCCGCCCGCAGTACTCGTCAAAAATGCGACTGATCCGATAATCGCCGGCTTTATCGGCTGGGATTGGCGCGTATTCGTCGTCATCAAAATCTGCAACATATCGCCGCGCTCCCAAGCCATTTCGCCGTTGATTACCATCGGGGGTATATTGCACGAACTCATACAAATGGCTGGCTTCCATTTCAAAAGCCGTCATTAAAATATAGCCGAGTTGGGCGAGCGTTTTGCTTTTCGGCACTTGAATGATGCGATAAGTCAAAATGTCTGCCTCTTGCAGGCGGCAATAAAACTGATAAATCGGCTGTTTTGGCATGATAGGCTCCTATTTGTGTTTGCGTTTTTGCCATTTTTTGCTGGATAAGGTACAACCAACCAAGCGCTCCTTGAAACGCATTTTGGGTTTGGTCAATGGCACCCGGGGTATCTTGTCTTATTGTATCATCAATTCGCTTGAATTTCGCCAAGTGTAAGGCTCGCGCTCACGACAATTTATGATCCGCCCTCATCAAGATATAAAAATTTCAATTTCCTCTTGCTTTCGAGCAACTCTAAGGTCGTACACTGAAACTAAACAAGCTTACCTGACAGCTTGCTCAAACTTATTTCGGAGGTCATCACGTGAAAAAAATCTTAATTGCTTATTATTCATGGTCAGGGCACACCAAGGCGTTGGCTGGCCAACTGCAAGCCGCCACGCATGCGGACACATACGAGATCCAAGTTCCTGCTGGTACTTTTTCAACGGATATGTACGAAACGTCAGATCAAGCCAAAGCCCAACTTGAAGCCGGACAACTGCCGACCTTAACGCAACCGCTCCCCGATCTGACCAAGTATGAAGCAATTCTCGTCGGCGGGCCAGTGTGGTCAGGTGCCTTATCGACACCAGTGGCCAGTTTCATGGCGCAATTGCCTGATGATCATACGATCTTGGCGCCATTTTACACGGATGCTGGCGACGCAGGAAATTATGAAGCCGATTTCATCCCGTAGCATCAGGCCTAGGTTCAGCGCACCCGCGCACCACCCCAGCGCAATTACAAACTTGGCTTCAACAATTTAATTAATGGAGGACATCACATGACGAATATTCCCACATTCACATTAAACGACGGCAACCAGATCCCCGCATTTGGCTTCGGTACTTTTCAGATCCCTGCTGATGGGTCAACGAAAAAGGCTGTCACCACTGCTTTGAAACTCGGCTATCGCCACATCGACACGGCAACAGCTTACTTGAATGAACAAGAAGTTGGCCAAGCAATCGCAGAATCCGGCATCCCGCGCGATCAAATTTGGGTCACCAGCAAATTGTGGCTGCAGGATTATGGCTTTGAAGCCGCGACCAAAGGCATCGACACTTCCTTGCGCAAACTGGGGCTCGATTACGTGGACCTCTACTTACTGCACCAACCCTATGGCGATGTGCCTGGCGCTTGGGATGCGTTAGTTGCCGCGCAAAAAGCTGGCAAGATCCGCTCGATCGGCATGTCGAACATGTCACCAAAATATTGGCAAAAATTCATCCCAGATTTTGCCGTGAGGCCTGCTGTCAATCAAGTGGAATTCAATCCCTATTTTCAACAACAACCACTGCGACAATTAATGGCTGAAACCAACACGATGCTTGAAGCTTGGGCGCCACTGGGCCAAGGTGATCCGCAATTATTCAGCGAACCGGCGATCACCAAGCTGGCGACGAAATACAACAAAGACGCCGGGCAGATCATTTTGCGCTTCGACTACCAGATGGACGCGATCATCTTCCTCAAGTCCGTACACGAAAACCGCATCGCCTCCAACCAACATATTTTTGATTTTGCGTTGACTGAAGCTGAAATGGCGAGCCTAAAGGCCTTAGATAAAGGTCACGGCCGCCACGATCCTGATGTACCAGGCATCGAGGAACGCTTGCTTCACGCTTTCGACGTCCACGCCAACGATTGACCCTTACCCGCGCTTGCGATCGATGAGCGCGGATTTTGTTTGGTTGCAAATATACCCCCTATGGTATATAGTCAAATTATACCTATGGGGGTATTTAAATATCACCTACCATTCAAAAAAGGAGCTCACCCAAATGTCTAACATCGATCCAAAATCATTGATCGCCCAACGCACCGCCCAAACGATCATCATCGACGTCCGGGAAGCCGACGAATTCGCTGGCGGCCATGTCGACGGCGCCGTCAACATTCCCTTATCAGAAATCGTCGCCCGCCACCAAGAAATTCCTGACGGCGCATACTTGATCTGCCAAACCGGTTCACGCTCTGCGATGGCCACCGAATTTCTCAATCAAAACGGCCACCACGTCACCAATATTATCGGCGGTACCAGCGCTTGGCCGCAAGCTTTGGAGGTGTAAAGATGTTTGGTTTATTCACCAAAGTCCAGTCGATCACCCCAGCCCAACTGCGCCCAAAAATGCGTGACCATCACAATTTAGTCCTCGATGTTCGCGAACCAGCAGAATACCGGGCAGGGCATATTGCTAACGCCAAGAACGTCCCCTTGCGCCGCATCGCCAGTTTCACCCCGCCAGCTAACACGAAACTTTTTGTGATCTGTCGTTCAGGCTCGCGCTCCAAGCAAGCCTACAAAATTTTGCACAAAGCCGGCGCTGATGTGACCAATGTCTCAGGCGGTATGTTAGCATGGCAACAGGAGGTGCGCGCATGAGTAAAAAATATTTGATCGTCGGCGGCGTCGCGGCTGGGATGTCGGCAGCCACTCGCTTGCGGCGGCTGCAAGAAACCGCTGAAATCATCGTGTTTGAACGTGGCCCGCATGTGTCGTTTGCCAACTGCGGCTTGCCTTATTATCTCGGCGGTGAAATCACTGACCGCGACGAGTTATTGGTGCAAACCCCAGCGAAACTCAAAGCCCGCTTCAACTTAGACGTCCGAGAAAATGCCGAAGTGACCGCCATCGATTCAACGAATCAAACGATCCGCGTTCAACCAACGACGGGCCTTGCTTACACAGAATCCTACGACGCCTTGATTTTAGCGCCTGGCGCTCAGCCAGTGGTGCCGCCGATCCCTGGGTTATCAGAAGCCGACAACGTGTTCACTTTGCGCAATATTCCGGATATGGACGCAATCGATGCCTACATCGCCCAACACGCGCCGCAAACTGCTGTGGTGATCGGCGCCGGGGCCATCGGGATGGAAATGACCGAAAGCCTCACCCACCGCGGGCTCAAAGTCCAACTAGTCGATGCACAAGATCATGTGCTGCCAGCACTGGATGTGGAAATGGCGCCAGCTTTAACCACAGCGTTGCAAAACCACGGCGTCGCCTTACACCTCGGCGCCGGCGTCACGGCGATCGGCCAACACACCGTGACCTTAAAAGATGGCACGACAATGCCTGCCGATCTGATTTTAATGAGTGTTGGCGTGAAGCCTGAAACCACCTTGGCCCAAACTGCTGGCATCACACTCGACGCCAACACTGGCGGGATTTCGGTAGATGATCACTATCAAACTAGCGTGCCTGACATTTATGCCGTCGGCGATGCGATCGCGGTGCAAAATCAGCTCACCCACAAATCCGCGCAGATTTCACTGGCTAGCCCAGCCAATCGCCAAGTTGCGGACATTTTATCCGGCGTGCCAGCCAAAAATCAAGGTGGCATCGGCACAGCGATCGTGCGCGTGTTTGATCAAGTGGCCGCCACCACTGGGCTCAACGAAACCCAAGCGCAAGCATCTGGCCTCAACGTCAAAATGGTGCACACCATCGGCAAAGACCACGCGGCTTATTATCCTGATGCAGTGGACATGAATCTGAAACTCCTTTTTGACGGGGAAACTGGCGCTTTGTACGGCGCTCAAGCAGTCGGGCCGCGCGGTGTGGACAAGCGCATCGACGTGTTGACCACTGCGATCAAAGCCCACATGACGGTGTTCGACTTGCCGGAACTCGAACTCAGCTACGCGCCACCGTTCGGCGTTGCCAAAGATCCGGTGAATATGTTAGGCTATGTGGCAAGCAACGTAGTGTTAGGCTTGTCGCACACGATTCAGTGGTCGCAACTCCCCGCCGCAATGCGCGATGGCAAAACGTTACTCGATGTGCGCGACGTGGATGAATTTGCCGGTGGGCATTTTAAAGGCGCCATCAACATTCCCTTAGACGAATTACGCGACCGCCTCGACGAACTGGATCCAAACGTGCAATACATTGTCAGTTGCCAATCCGGTTTGCGCAGCTACAACGCTGAACGCATCTTGCGCGGCCACGGCTTCAAAGTCGAAAATCTCGACGGCGCCATCAGCTTAGCCGCGCCAGTTTTACCAAATCTGATCACTCAGGAGTAAACCCATGGCATTAAACTATGATAAGGCAATGGCCAACCGCCTCAAGCGCGCCGATGGGCAACTGCAAGGCGTCATGCGCATGATGGCCGCCAAAGCCGACTGTGCTGATGTCGTCACCCAATTGACGGCAGTGCGCTCAAGTCTGGACAAGTTGATCGGCGTGATCGTCGCAGAAAATTTGAAGGATTGCTTGATCAACGGCAATCCTGAATCGCAAGATGAAAAAATCGATCAAGCGATCAAGTTGATCGTACGGAAATAAGCGTCCGAAGCAGTTTTCAAGCACAGCAAAAAACGCTGAGCAACCCTTCATCGGTTGTTCAGCGTTTTGTTATCTCAGACTATATGAAATCACCGATTGATCGAGCGCGCCATGCGTTGTAATGCGTGGCGATCCCCTCGAATGGCGCGACTCATCGCATACAAGTTCTCAAATGGAGATTGCACACTCCATGCGGCATCGCCGACGTGTTGAATATCAACGCCAATAATCTTGTTTTTAATCGCAATTTGTTCGATGTAGGCGTGACCTGAACTTTCTTGACTAGTGCCGATCGTGCTCATGACCAAGACATTATTGGCATGTGCCAAGCGCACAATTTGTTTCAATTCATCCTCGTCAAGACCTGGAACAGTCCCGACAGCAGGAACTAAAAGGACATCGACCCCTGCATCGATGAAAGCCTGGGTGGCTTCAAGACTGACCACTGGTTCATTAACGCCAGCGCCATGCATTTTCCCTGCGATCACTAAGCCGGAAAATGCTGATTTCGCGACTTTAATATTGGCCGCAATTTGTGCATTGGTCACGCCAGTCCCGGGATTTCCTGTCAAGCAAACAAAGTTGAACCCTAGTCGTTCGATTTCTGTGAGCGTCTTAACGCTCGCCATGCGTCCTTCTGGAATGATCAAGCGCGTTTCTGCCATATCCGCATGAGGATCGACTGGCTCCAAGTTCACGCCGATCGGACGTCCAACTAGTGTTTGCAAGCGTTGAATACTTTTACCATCGTGGTGAACTTTGACAGTGTCTTTAGTGTCTTCGCCAGGATATAACCCGATGATCGCGGGATTAAGCACATCTAAGCCGTTCAACAAAATCAAATCGGCCCCAAACGCTGCTGCAAGTTCGCTCGTCGTGATGCCATCGCCGACTTCATGCAGCACCACGTTTTCGCTTAGAATCACGCGACCTTCGCTGGCTTTAATACTTTGTTTCAACTCTGCGCCATTCATGGCGAGCACTTCGCTACTGTTGGTACTGATCAGACGTTTAACCATAATTAATCGTTACTCCTTTTATTCTGTCGTTGTTTCGCCGGCTTCTTCGCGGACTTGTTGACGGTTGACTGCCATTAAGAATGGGAAGTAAATGGCGATATCCAACAACACGTTGACTAACTGTAAGGCCGACCCAGTCCAGCTGTTGGTCGCTAAGAATCCAGAAATGACTGGTGGCATGGTCCATGGTACTAACGCGCCAGTGGCTAATGGCACGATGCCAGTCTTCATTGCAAAGTAGGTCGTCACCGCGTTGATCACTGGTGCCAAAATAAACGGAATGAGAATGGTCGTGTTCAAGACGACTGGCAACCCAAACATTGCAGGTTCATTAATGTTGAACAATCCAGGTGTAATGGTCAGCGGTGCCAATAATTCAAGCTGTTTGCTTGAACGCTTCATGACCACCAGCACCCCAATCGCCAGCACTAACCCTAAAGTGGCACCACCGCCACCCATGTAGACGAAGTTATCGATGAAGCCTTGACTGATAATGTGACCACCATGTTGTAGATCAAGGTGACCGGCTTTAAACAAGACGCGGTTGGCATCAGAGTTCATTAACCATAATGGTGAGATCACACTGTTGACGACGTTGGCGCCAT
This sequence comes from uncultured Lacticaseibacillus sp., assembly GCA_934339215.1. Classification (GTDB taxonomy): domain Bacteria; phylum Bacillota; class Bacilli; order Lactobacillales; family Lactobacillaceae; genus Lacticaseibacillus. Next base: position 2,420 of record CAKRHU010000030.1, on the reverse strand, counting down.
GGATCCCAACAAACCAAAACGAACTAACTAATACAATGGACAGCACCGTCCCACCTAACGTATCGGATAAGACGCCAAACGGTTTGGCAAAAATATGCATTAACAAGTCGTGAATGTTGCCTAAGCCAGTCCAAGTGAACAACGCATACACTGCGCCAAACAAGGTGATAATGACCGCGCCTGGAATTAATGCGGAGAAACTCTTGGCAACTGCCGGTGGCACGGTGTCAGGCATTTTAATTTCAATGTTGTGATTGATGAACCATTGGAAAATGCCGCCAGCGATCAAACCGATAATAATGGCGATAAACAAACCTTTGGAGCCAAGGTACCCATAAGGCATCCCTTCAAGTGGCGCTTTATCGCCGGACATAATGCTTGGCGTTACCACAAAGAATGAGGCAAGGGCAATCACACCGGCTGATTTACCATCAGTATGGTGTTGTTCGGCATAGCTACTCGCGATGCCAAAACAGCCGATCAAACCTAAAATACCAAAGGACCCATTGACGATTTTATTGAAAATTGCGGCGATTGAAACATTATCGATCGAAGTATTAGCAACCCAGTCAGTCCACGCTTGAATTGGAAAGCTTCCCAAAATCAAGAAGATCGAGCCGATAATGATCAAAGGCATTGCCAAGGTGATCCCATCACGGATCGCGATCAAGGGTTTAAATTGACCCAGTCTTGCAGCAACGGGCATGAGGCGTTTTTCAATAAAAGCGTTGAAACCAGAACTTTTTGATTCATTCATAACGCAGTCCTCCTACGCTGTCTTTTGTTATAAATTATAATTAATGCTTTTCTGCGCCGAATCTGAAAAATTAGCATCACATGTGATTACAATAACGATGTTACGGTTTGACTCAGATTTTTTCAAGCGCTTACACATATATTTATGTTTTATAATTATTTATTTTTTATAACTTTATGGGTATAATTCAAGCGGAGGGATTGCTCATGATGACGTCAACACCAAAACAATTGCACTTACAACACCAGATATTAGACACCATTTATACCCGCGGCCCGATTTCCAGAATTGATATTGCCCATACGACCGGTATCACCCCTGCTACAGTCAGCAACATCACCGCGCAAATGTTGGATACCAAGCTGATTAAGGAGACTGGGGAATTATCACCAGATCGTCAAGTCGGTCGAAAGAAAGTCCTGCTCCAGATTCAATCTGGCCGACGCTACTTTGTTGGCTGTGAACTTGGTGCCAATGCTTTTTACTTCGTTTTAGCTGATCAAAGCGGGCAAGTCGTCGCCAGATTTAAACATGATTTTCCCAGCCTTTTTGATCCAAATGAATGTACACCAGCAGTCTTCATTGAAGCCTTGAGGACTTTTTTAAATCAACATGCCGACTTGCCGGTGGAAGGCATCGGTATTTCGATTCCGGGTCACTATATCGCTGATAAGCAACGAATCGCTTCCGATTATCCGCACTGGATTGCATTTGACTTGGCCCCGATCAACCAAGCTTTTGACTTACCGATTGTGTACGAGAACAATGCCCATTCAATGGCTTTAACTGAACGCTTACTGGCGCCGAATCAACATGACGATAATTTCATCTTCTTGCATGTCGCGCGAGGAATCTTTTGCTCCGTGATTTATCACCAAGGTCTTTATGGTCGCAAGAATCCTTTAGTGGGAGAAATTGCGCATGCTATGGTCAATCCTGAAGGAGAAATTTGTGATTGTGGCAGACATGGGTGCCTTCAAACCTACGCGAGTGAAATTTCGATCATCAAAAAAGCGCGCTTGTTATACCGGACTGCGGCACAAACATACTTAAGACAATTGGCTTCACGAGAGTCAGATGTCACATTGGACACGGTCATGCAAGCTTATGAGCTCGGCGATGATGGTATCTTGGCAATTTTAGACACAGCCATCAAATACATAGCCGCCGAACTCAACAATTTGACGTTAACTATTGATGCTCCACGCTTGATCTTGCATGGCAGATTATTTGATCGCCCTGCTTTATTTGAACGGTTGCAACGATATCTTCATGACAATCAGTTTGAATTTACTTCTGTCACGCCAAAACGCCTTTACGTCAAACCATTCACACAATATGACAGCGCAATGGGCGGAGTTGGACTGGCAATTTCTTCATTTCTATTGCACTAACCCAAATCACTCACTGTTGAATGACATTATCGAAAATAGGCCTCACCCGAAAACTAAATTCAGGTGAGGCCCGATTTATTCGGTTTCGTGCACGCGCAACGTCTGCGCATTGATGGCCACAATGATGGTACTTAATCCCATCAACACTGCCCCAACTGCCGGGCTCAACACCAAGCCGATCCCCGCAAACAGCCCAGTCGCCAGCGGAATCGCGACGATATTGTAGCCCGCTCCAAACCATAAATTTTGAATCATTTTGCGATTGGTTT
>CAKRHU010000029.1 GCA_934339215.1 uncultured Lacticaseibacillus sp. | reverse complement strand
GATCTTGATAACGAAACTGCCAAGGCCAAAGCCAAGGAAATCGAAAATGTGGCGAAGTTTATCGCTGGCAAGACGATCGTCAAAGAAATCGTCGTGCCAAACAAGATCGTCAACATTGTTGTCAAATAAGTTTTTCCAAGGAGTCAAGGCTTAGGCCTTGGCTTTTTTGTGTGACGTCTATATCGATGATGAAAGCTGCCAGGTTTCAGTTAGGTCGACTTAACAACTGTGAATTCTGCGTTATCATAAGAGTTAAGGAGGCTTCGAATTGAAAAAGACTTTAATTTCAATTGTTTGTTTCATCGGATTATGTGCGACTAGTGCCGTGCCAGTGCTCGCTGACTCAACAGTGCAAGTCAATCCCAAGACGCCAACTTATTACTACTATGACCTCGCTTGGCAAAATGTGTCCGGCAAGCTCAAGCATATCGGTTGGGTTGCACCGACGACGCCAGCCAGTGACACCACGCAAGGTGACTATGTCCAAGGCACGATTTCACCACGTGGCAATGTCAACGGTCAACCTGCTGTCAACAAAACGCAAACCACACCAGCTGAATAAAAATCAAGTCGAGTCCATGATGGCTCGACTGTTTTTTTGGTGTAAAACACATGACGAATCACGTTCATTCGTTGAATCACCCGTGAATATCTATTAAACTGTAAAGGATAGTGCATTGATAGGAGCGGCGTAGCACACATGGAAAAACAAACATCGGCACAACGTCCCAAGCGTTCTGCCCAAGAACAAATGCTACGCGGTTCGGCATGGATGACCGCTGGCAGTATTTTCTCCCGGATCTTAGGTGCGATTTATATTGTGCCTTGGCGGATTTGGATGGGCGCAGCTTTTTTAACCGCCAACGCCTTATTTACCAAAGGGTATCAGATCTATAGTGTGTTTTTGATTATCGGCACCGCTGGGATCCCCAGTGCGATTTCCAAACAAGTGGCGCATTACAATGCCATGAATGAATATAAAACTGGCCTCAGGCTATTTTTTAATGGTTTATTGTTGATGGCGGGGATGGGCTTGCTGTCATGTGGGGTGCTGTGGTTCTTGGCGCCGATATTGGCGGTGCATGATCCGGCGTTGACGCAGATTTTTCGCTCACTGGCCTGGCCGTTATTGTTGATCCCGATTTTATCAATTTTGCGCGGCTTTTTCCAAGGCTATAACGAAATGGCGCCCAGTGCCATCAGCCAATTTATTGAACAAGTGGCGCGGATCATTTACATGTTGTTGATGACCTTTATCATCATGCGCTTAGGCAGTGGCAATTACGTCGATGCCGTGTCACAATCCACTTTTGCGGCTTTTGTCGGCGCGGTGTTTGGTTTAGGCTTGTTGGCAGTTTATTTTTTGAGGCAACGCCAGCGCTTCGTTGAATTGGCTGAAACCAGCGATGACAATTTAAAGATTTCGATTCCAGAAATTTTATTGGATATCATCAAACAAGCCGTACCGTTTATTATTTTGGATTCGGCGATCAACTTGTACTACATCGTCGATCAATACACGTTCAATCCGATGATGCATGTGCGCTATGCGGTTTCCGAACACCGCTTAGATGAAATTTATGCGTTGTTTGCGGGGAACGCTAATAAGTTGATCATGATCGTGGTGTCATTGGCAGTCGCCATGGCAGTTACCGCCTTGCCGTTATTGGCTGCGGCAGCGACGCGAGACGACAAGCATGAAGTGGCTGCACAAATCACCAACACCTTGCAATTGTTTTATGTGGTGATGATCCCAGCCGCAGTGGGGATGGCAGCCATTGCCAAACCGTTATATGTGCTGTTTTACGGTTATGATGAGCTCGGTGTGCGTATGTTAGAGCTGTCCAGCTTTTTGGCAATCTTGCTTGGGTTGTTCACGGTATTGGCCACGTTGTTGCAAGGCATGTTTCGCAACCGGTTGGCGATTGCTGAAATGGCAGTGGGATTTGCCGTCAAAATCGTCTTACAGTGGTTGATGATCTACTTTTTCAATGTGTATGGCCCCACCATCAGCTCGATGATCGGCATGATCGTCACCAGCTTGTTGATGTTGCATACCTTGCGGGTAGATTATCACTATAAAGCGCGGCAAACGATGCGTCGCCTGCTTGGTATTTGCGGCTTTTCCGCGTTGATGTTTGTCGTGGTTCGCGGCATCGCGCTGTTGATGGGCTTGTTTTTAGGCACTCAGCGCGCATTACCGGCGATATTGACCATCGTCGTGGCAGTCCCATTAGGCGTGCTTGTTTATGGCTATGCCATTTTGAAAACGCGCTTGGCTGACATGATCGTCGGCTCGCGGGTGGCTGGTATCCGGCGACGGTTGCATATGAGGTAAGCTTTGAGATTAGATAAATATTTGGCACATTTGCAAGTCGGCAGTCGTGCTGAAGTGAAACAACTGATCAAGAAAAAACTGGTGACTGTTGACGGTGACGTCGTGCGCGATCCCGGATTTGCCGTGACTGAAACGATGCAAGTGGCAGTCTCCGGGAAAATGGTTTCTGGACAGCTGGCTGTGACTTATATGATGAATAAACCAGCTGGCGTGATCACCGCGACAGAAGATCCGCAAGCCCGAACCGTTTTGGATCTGGTTACACCCAGTGATCGCCGACCGGGGTTGTTTCCAGTGGGCCGCTTGGATAAAGATACGACGGGCTTGTTGTTGCTCACGACAGATGGTGCCTTAGGCCATGACTTGTTATCCCCCAAGCACCATGTGGATAAAACTTACTTGGCGACGCTAGATGGAAAATTAACGGCAGACATGATCGCGCAACTTGAAGCGGGGATCGTCTTTAAAGACTTCACCTCAGCGCCAGCTCAGGTAAAATCAGTTGGTGATTGTGAGGCTGAGATCACGATTCATGAAGGCAAATTCCATCAAGTGAAGCGCATGTTTCATGCCGTTGGCGTCGAAGTCGTAAAACTGCAACGTTTGTCCATGGGCGGCTTGCGCTTGCCCGATGATTTGCAAGCAGGGCAATATCGGCTGTTAACAGAAGCCGAAATGAAACGATTATAGAAATAATGTGAAGGGGACTAGTGTGAGCTGGTCCTTTTTTGTATTTGAACACAAAAAAAGAGCTCAACTTCTCAGTTGAACTCAAGTAGTGCCGCAAACAGGAGTCGAACCTGCACAAGGAAAACCTTACAGCGACCTGAACACTGCGCGTCTGCCAATTCCGCCATTGCGGCATAAGTTGTTAACTTAACAACGAAAACTAGTATATCAAGCTTTGTCGAGTGTGTCCAGCCCCAAGCCAAAAAACTTGCGGTACAATAGCCTTGAGGTGATAGCAATGCAAACTCTTTCAGAACAATGTGTGAGCCAAGTGGTTCACCCTCGAAAAAAGAAAAGTTATAAAGGACAGTTCGGTCGCGTGGCGGTCATCGGTGGCAATGCCCAATATGGCGGCGCTGCGATCATGTCGGCAAGTGCTGCAGTATATGCAGGCGCAGGCTTAGTGAGTGTGGTGACAGATGCGGTGAATCGCTCGGCGTTGCATGCGCGTTTGCCAGAGGCGATGATTTTGCCATTTGATGTTGCGAAGCTTGAAGCCTTGCTCATTGCCCAAGATGTGTTAGTGATCGGGCCAGGTTTAGGCGATGATAATGCGGCTTTACATTTATTAAAGCGAGTATTTGCTACGATTCGTCCTGACCAAACAGTGATTATCGACGGGTCAGCCATCACCTTGATTGCCCGTGAGCACCTAACAGTGCCTGAAGCGCGATTGATTTGGACCCCACATCAAATGGAGTGGCAACGCTTGTCTGGCGTCAAGCTTGCCGATCAAAACCCACAAACCAATGCGCAAGCAGCAAAAAAAATTTCGGGCGTCGTGATCGTAAAATCTGAAGCAACCGAGATTTTTGGGCTGCAAGAAGCCTATTTGAATCCAGTGGGCTCGCCAGCGATGGCAACAGGAGGTTCAGGTGATACGTTAACGGGTATCTTGGCGGCGTTTGTTGGTCAGTTCGGGTATTCAGATGCCACGATTTGTGCGGCGGTGTATACCCACAGTGCCGTCGCTGATGAGGTTGCAAGCACCCATTATGTGGCCTTACCAACCCAAGTGATTACGCAACTACCACAATATATGGCACTGATGTCGCAAAAATAATCCACAGTATCCACAAGATGTTGTGGATATCTTTTTGCCTGTGATTAGACCAGTGCTGACAGTGGCTAATTTTTCTGCGATCCTTGCGCATCTGTCGGTTAGATTCAAAGAGAAAATCACAAAAAATCCGAACAATACAAGATTAATACCGGAAAATGATGGGACTTATGGTAAACTAAATTTATCAATCAAAAAGGCAGGAAATCAACCTATGCAAGTCATCGTTACTGTGATCGGAACCGATAAAGTCGGCATTATCGCCAAAGTCACCACCAAACTCGCCGCATTGAACGTCAATATTTTAGATGTGTCCCAAACGATTATGCAAGGCGCATTTACGATGATGCTATTGGCCAAGTTGCCTGAAGACGGTGACTTTGGGGCCATCAAGGCCGACTTGCAAGACCTTGGTGCCGATATTGGTGTTGAAGTGAAAATCGCCCGTCAAGAAATTTTTGACGCGATGCACAAACTCTAGGAGGCAGGAACGCATGGAAAGCAACCAGATCAAAGAAACGATTCAAATGATCGCCGAAGAAAACTTGGATATTCGCACGGTCACCATGGGGATCTCCTTGTTGGATTGTATCACTGGCGATACCAAAACCACCGCTCAGCGCGTTTATGCCAAAATTGTGGATAAGGCCAAGAACTTGGTACCAGTGGCCAACGCGATTTCCAGTGAATTCGGGATCCCGATCGTGAACAAGCGCATTTCCGTGACGCCAGTGGCAATGTTGGCTGGCGCTGATCCAAAGCCAGACTTTTTGCCGATCGCCAAAGCCATGGATGATGCAGCTAAAGCCGTTGAAGTGGACTTGATCGGTGGATTTTCAGCAACAGTGCAAAATGGCTGCACGCCAGCCGATTTGGCCTTGATCGATCAAATTCCAGCCGCATTGGCAGCGACTGATCGGGTATGTTCCAGCGTCAACATCGGGGCCTCCCGCTCTGGTTTGAACATGGATGCTGTGAAGTTAATGGGCGAATGTGTTAAAGCCATCGCTGACATTGATCCAAAACTCGCCATGAAATTGGTGGTGTTCTGTAACGCAGTGGAAGATAATCCGTTTATGGCTGGCGCTTTTTGGGGTGTATCTGAAGGCGATGTCGCAATCAACACTGGGGTTTCTGGTCCTGGTGTCGTACAGCGGGCCATTGCCAATCAACCGGATGCGGATTTTGAAGTGATGTGTGAAACCATCAAAAAAACTGCTTTTAAAGTTTCTCGCATGGGGCAGTTTGTCGGCAAAGTCGCAGCGGAACGTTTAGGGGTACCGTTCAACATCGTCGATCTCTCCTTAGCGCCAACACCTGCCAAAGGGGATTCTGTGGCTGAAATTCTGGAAACCATGGGCTTGAGTCATGTCGGTACTCCTGGGACGACCGCCGCGCTCGCATTATTGAACGATGCGGTGAAAAAAGGCGGCGTGATGGCAGCCGAACGTGTCGGTGGGTTATCTGGGGCGTTCATTCCGGTTTCAGAAGATGCCAACATGATCAAAGCGGCCGAAGCCGGCCACATCACCTTGGAAAAACTCGAAGCGATGACGGCGGTTTGTTCGGTCGGCTTGGATATGATCGCGGTGCCAGGGGAAACACCAGCAACGACGATTTCGGGAATGATCGCCGATGAGGCGGCCATTGGCATGATCAACAACAAAACCACGGCGGTGCGGGTGATCCCAGTGCCTGGTAAAAAAGTCGGCGATGCCATTGAATTTGGTGGGCTGTTCGGCTCAGCACCGATCATGGCAGTGAACACCGGGGACGCATCAGTATTCGTCAACCGCGGTGGCCATATTCCAGCGCCAATTCACAGCTTCAAGAATTAATCGATGAGAATTTTACTGAGCCTCGACTATTCATTTGGTTGAGGCTTTTTTCGTTTGCTCAAATATGCTTAATGTTTCAAAAGATGAAACGCCTTTGCTTTGCGTAATTTATTAGTGAAGGGGTGATCGAATGTTTGTGGCAATGACAACTGATGAAAAGCGCATTACCTTAGTGGATCATGAACAGGCAGAAAAATTACGCGGCGGTGATTTTATCTGTCCGGCTTGTCGAGAACCGGTTCGGATCAAAAATGGGCAAGTGATGCCTGCACATTTTGCCCATATCGGACCGGCTTGTGATGTCGACAGCGAAGGCGAAAGTACGATTCATTTGCGCGGCAAACAGTGGCTCATGCAGCTGGGCCAATTGTTAGGTTATGCCGTGACGCTAGAAGTGTATTATCCGGAGATTCGCCAGCGTGCAGATGTGGTGTGGGAAAAGCCTGATCGGAAGCTGATTTTGGAATTTCAGTGCAGTCCACTAGACCCGAAGCGTTTGAAAGAACGGACGAAAGGTTATGCACAATTAGGGTTGGAAGTGATTTGGATCCTCGGCCCGCGTTACTACAGTCAACGACCTGGCGGCATGCAGGCCAAATTCTTGCGTTGGGATCAGGCTTATGGCTATCACTTATGGTATAGCGATGGCCAAAATTTCTTGGAATTGTGGCAAGCACAAATGGGGTATTTCAGTGTGCAACGCTTTAGTCGGGGACCGATGCGCCAGCGCCAAGTACGAGTCGGACAATCTGGGCCTAAAATCGTGCGCTTGATCGATAACGCCTTGCATTATCGCGAGCGCAATGTACTGGCGTTGCAACAACTCGCGTATGCGCAAGGTCAACATCTCAGCGGCTTGCCTTGGTTGGTGCATGAACACTTGACGCAGTTGATCGGGTTGAAAGCACCTGAGTGGCAACTGCGCGCGAAGTGGTTATTAACCTTTGAAGGCGGCAATATTTCCCGGGAAATGAATCAGAAATTCTGGCATGAGCAAGTCGCGCTTGCCATCACACCGTTAGTGGACAATGCGGCGCTGGTGACGACGGTAGCAACAGTGTGGTTGCAGACATTGAGTCAAGCAGGTTATTTAAATGCCACCGCCGATGGTTGGCAGTGGGTCAAGCCGTTGCCGTGGTTTGTCGATGGCGAACACAAATTGGCAGCCTTGCGCTGAATCGACGCAAAAGCCCACGACTGCTTTGTAAAGTTGTCGTGGGCTTATTGGAATTGGGGATTAAAGCACGTGTAGCATTGAAGGTGATGTTGGCTCGGCGAGCTTTTCGCAAACGGCTTTGAGGCGTTGAAAGTTGCGGGTATTGCCGAGCTTCACGCCGGCGTCAAGACTTGCGGTGTCAAACACGACGACATCTGGGGCTTGGGTGACGCCCATTTCTTGAGCCATGTGTTGATCGCTATCCAGACAGCGGGTGGTCGCTAAACGCTTTCGATCATCGAGAAAGGCAACTTGATTTAAGTGATAGCCAGAAACCAGCGCCATCGCAAAGGCGGGATCATAGGTGAAATTACCATCGTTGAACATTTCTTGCTCGCCTAACAGCAGTTGGCGAGCTTTTTGATTGCCTTGTAGTTGGGCGGCTTTGAAGTCTAAGGCCACTTGATAAGCGGCATCGTTGACTAGGTTGCGTAAGTTCAAATCTTTAGGGTCTTGATGGTGATGCGTGAGGATATCGGTGATCACTTGAAAATTGAGCAACATCGCGACATGCAAGTCGACTTTTTGACGTGATTCCTGTTGGAGACGAAAGACTGCGGCTTCAGCTTGGCGGCATTGTGCGCCAAGTGGATTCACAAACAGAAACATTTCTAACAAGTTGGACCCTCCAAATTTATTCGATAACCTAACTTTACCAGATAATTTTTAGAACACAATTTTTAGCCTTGTGACTTATTCACATTATCAATTGCACGCTGGATCTTGTTTTCTGGAGGCAGTAAGGTGATGGCAAAATCTGTGGCCAATTGTTGCCAAAAGGCCTGGGCTACGGCGATATCGGTGTATTCCATTTCCAGTTCCCAATCATCGTGACCATTGGCGTAGGTGGTGTGATCAAGCGTCAGCAAACCGGCAGGCTGCGGGGCTAAATAGCGCGTGGTCGTGGCTTGGCCGATCAGTTGTAAGTCGGCCAAAGCGATGCCGGCTTGGTTCAGCTGGGCCTCAACTGCACCACCGGCAACCAAGTCAGCGCCTTTGATCGCATCCGTGTATTCGATCAACTTGCGGTTTGGCCCAGCTGGGACTTTGAGCGTTTGTTCGGCATGATCAGCAAATTCGCGTGTGCGCAAGCCGAAGTGATGGGCTTTGAGTTGCTGACTGGCAGTGTCGAAATAGCGATTGGTTTGGGTAAACGGCGACTGAAACTTGATTTTCGTGCGTAATTGCTCAGCCGTGGCAGCAGGGAGAAGGGTTTTGAATTCTTGTTCGACTTGTTTTGACAATTTTGTGGTCCTTTCGGTGAACTCGTCAACTAATATTGTCTCCATTATATGGTAAACTAAGACTGTTACAATATGGATGTGGAGGCATGGCGATGCAACGTGATTGGGATAGCTTTTTAATGCCGTATTATCAAGCGGTTGATGAACTGAAAATTAAATTCCGTGGAATGCGGAAACAATTTCAACAAGCCAATGAACACACGCCGATCGAATTTGTGACCGGCCGAGTCAAACCCATCGACTCCATTATCGAAAAGCAGTCGCGGCGCTATATTTCAGACCAATTGTTGGAACAAGATATGCAAGATATCGCCGGGCTGCGGATCATGTGCCAATTTGTGGAAGATATTTACCAAGTGGTGGATCTTTTGCACAAACGCACCGACATGAAAATCGTCGAAGAACGCGATTATGTGACCAACGTGAAACCCAGTGGGTATCGCTCGTATCATGTGGTGATCGAGTATCCCGTCCAGTTGGTCCATGGTGAAAAGAAACTCCTTGCTGAAGTGCAGATCCGCACTATGGCGATGAATTTCTGGGCGACGATCGAGCACTCATTAAATTATAAATACCAAGGCGAATTTCCTGATGATTTGAAGGCGCGTTTGAAGCGGGCGGCGGAAGCCAGTTTCATGCTCGATGAAGAAATGTCTGAGATCCGAGAAGAAATTCAAGAAGCCCAACAGCTGTTTTCTTATGGCAAAGGTCAAAATGTCCCGATGCCAAAAGCAGACCAAAAGGATGACTAGTATGCGTATCGCCATCATCAAAAATTCGAATAGTCAATCAAAAACCGCGGCTAAAAAGCTGGAAGACAAGCTGACGGCCGCGGGTTTTGAAATGGATCTGGACACACCTGATGTGGTGATCACCGTTGGCGGCGATGGCACGCTGTTAGGCGCGTTTCACCGTTATGCGCAACAGCTCGATCATGTGCGCTTTATTGGGGTGCATACTGGGCATTTAGGCTTTTATACCGATTGGCGCGATTTTGAAATCGACCAATTGGTGCAAGCCTTGCTCAATGACTCTGGGCAAAGTGTGTCTTATCCCTTGTTAGATGTGTTAGCGGACTACGAAGATGGGACCACTTCGCATTATTTGGCGTTGAATGAAGCGACTTTGAAGCGCTTGTCCGGGACGATGCGCTGCGATGTTTATATCAAAGAAGACTTTTTTGAAAGCTTTCGTGGGGATGGCTTATGTGTGTCGACACCAACTGGATCCACGGCTTATTCCAAGTCTAATGGCGGCGCGGTGATCCATCCGCGCTTGGATGCCATGCAAGTGACTGAAATTGCCTCGATCAACAACCGCGTCTTCCGCACATTAGCCGCCCCAATGATCTTAGCGCCTGATGAATGGGTGATTTTGCGCCCAGAACCGTTCCAAGATTATCTCATGAGCATCGATCAATTTTCGATCACGCCGCAGTTGGTCACGTCGATCCGCTTTAAAATTGCCAGCGAGCGGATCCATTTTGCCCGGTATCGTCACATGCACTTCTGGGATCGCGTGGAAGATGCCTTCATCGGTGCCAAGCAGTGAAATTAACGTGGACTTATGTGCAAAGCGAGCCGATCAAGTTGTACACGTTCTTGCGACAAATCGGCATGGCGCGCATGCAAATCAAAAAAGCGAAATTTCACGGTGGGGAATTCTTTGTGAATGCAGAGTCCGTGCACACCAATTTTGTCGTCCATCAAGGTGATGTGGTCGACATGGTGCTAGCGCCAGATAAAGTCTCTGATCAAGTGATCCCGTATTCAGCACCATTTGATATCGTGTATGAAGATCGCGACTATTTAGTCGTCAACAAACCCGCCGGTATCGCATCGATCCCAGATGTGGCCAAAAGCCCAGACACCATGGCCAATCGCGTGAAGGCGTATTTGATCGACTCCCAGGCTGAAAGCACCGCCATTCATGTGGTGACGCGCTTAGACCGCGATACCAGTGGCTTGATGCTATTTGCCAAACATAGCCTTGCCCATAGCTTGATCGATACGCTATTGCATACCGACAAGATGCAAAAGCATTATTTGGCGCTAGTTTCTGGGGCCAAGGCGATTCCGGCTCATGGTTGGCTGGTTTTGCGCTTAGGACGCACGACAGATTTTTATATGCATCGCGGTGTGGTGGCTGACGGCAAAGTGTCAGTGACTGAATATGAGGTCCTGGATCAAGTCCCTGAAGCGCAATTGATCCGTGTCCGTCTGCATACTGGCCGTACCCATCAAATTCGGGCGCATTTTTCGGCGATCGGACATCCGTTGTTTGGGGATGACTTGTATGGTGGCCCTGCGGTACCAGAACTCGATCGCCAAGCGCTGCATTGTGCGGAACTCGATTTCTGGCAACCGCTGACGCAACAAATGATCCACCTCAAAGCGCCGTTACCAAAAGATATGACCACGTTGGCCAAAAGACTGCAATTAAAAACTGCGAACCTCAGTTGAGAGTCGCAGTTTTTGTTTGCTTAGAACTTTAAGATTTTGGTGCCATGCGCTT
>CAKRHU010000028.1 GCA_934339215.1 uncultured Lacticaseibacillus sp. | reverse complement strand
CCATAGATCTTTGCGTTTTTAATATGCCGAATAAAAGTTTGCCGATGTAAATAACGGATATTCGGATCCAAGCTCAACTCGACGGCTAAGGTCATCGGGGCAATATTGGCAATCGCCCAGCGCACAAAATAATCAAACTCTGGGCTGATGATTTGTTCATAAGCCAAATTGATCGATAATTGATAATGTGCTTTCGGTAATGATTTAAACGTGACTTCCAGTAATGAAATCACGCGCTGTAGCGGCAAAGTGTCTAACTGCTCAGGCAAGCGCCAACTCCCATCAGGTTGCCGTTGGCGCAACAAGCATTCGTAGCCAGTCGTTTGTTGGTTGGCATCAACAGTCGGTTGGACAAAATAGCGCAATTCGAATTCTTTTTTCCCAAGATAATTGTTTGAACGTAAACGGGAATGGTAATAATAAATCACGATCACGACCAAAGCGAGCACAAACAGCGCAATGGCGATCCAAAACAGCCAAAATTTCAACGTTTCCAAAGACATCACGCGTCATGCTCCTTTCGCTTTAATTTGGTGAAAAGTTTGAAGTCACGATACTTCCGCAACGCCGCCAGTTGGTCCCAAATCACCACCAGTAGCCCAGCTACGATCAACTTAACTGGCACTGATCCCTTCAGCGCTAACCAGCCGCGTAGCCGCTTAACTGGCACTTTTAACATCGCTAAACCACTTTTCGGCATCACCATCGCTGCTTTTGGATGACTGAGTTGATAGCCGATCGGCGCGGTCAATTTGATTTGCTGCCCGGTTGGCGTTTTTTGATAAACTTTTAACACCATATGCTTACCATTGCGATATTCGATCGTAGTCCCAAAATGCTGCGCCACGACCGGAATGATCACGGTTTGTTTAGCAGTCGCCGTCAAGCGATACGACTTAGGCGCCTTGGCTTGCGTGGTATAACCTTGCGTGCTGGCATGCGTTAAATCGATCGTTTGACCAACCACGCCACTGATTGGTTCAGTGCCCACTGTGCGACCTGTTTTAGTTTGATACATTAACGTTGCTTTCGCGAGCTCGGCCTGTTGTTTGACATGAATAACGAGGCTTTGATTGGTTGCGTTGGTAAACGTATAACTTTTGGGATTGCCGGCTGAGGTTTTGTAGCCTGCCACTGACGCATGGGAGATGTCAAAGGTCGTTCCGACGTTGCCAGAAATCGGTTCGGTACCGACTTGCTTACCACTTGCATCGACATACTGTAAATAGGCAGTTCGCATTTCGGTCGCGGCATGTACAGTTTGGACGGTTGGGTGCACACCATCATACAATCGACTGAATGCATGATACAACCGCCACTCGGGTGTCCACTGATAGTCCTTAAATGCCCGCACTTTAATGTTATTGTCGACTGTAACTGTTTTAACGCCATAATACGCTGCCATCCATTCATTGAACCATTGCTTGGCCGGATTGCCATGCGCAACATAAGTGGATTGCCAGTATTGATTGCGATCCGTATACACTGGCACCATGCCAGGGACTGCCGCATGTTTAACCCCAATTTTTGCATCATGGCGCAAAATTGCATCGCCAGTGGCCCAAATTCGATAAGTTTGAAGATTGGATTGAACTGCGGCTTGATATCCAGGAAAAGCCATTACTGCCAAAATCACGGCAATCAATCCTGGCAAGACCTTGGCGATCCATGTGCCCTTTCGCAGTTCATCGTGGTCATGTAGCAAAAGCAAGAGCGCAATCACCAAATACAAATTTGGACCAAAAAAAACTCGACTTAAAATTTGTGGTGATACGATCAAAGCCAAAATTCCTAAAGTCGCGCCTAAAGCGTACAAACATCCGGCTAAATAATCACGGTCACGGGACCAAATCAATTGATGACCAAAATTATGGTGTTGGCGCAACATATACAACAAAACCACGGCGACGAGTGCTAACCAAATGCCAGAATATTCCCAGGTTTTAATCAGTAACAGTCTCAGTTCAAACTGTTTACCGCGCACACCAATTTGATTCATTCCGGAAACTAAGACGATATAAAAGCCAAAGCATGCTGCAATTCCGCCTGCCCATTTCCAAGCCAGTTGGGACTTTTTCCAATCAAACAAGGTCAAAGCAAACGCAACAAAGACGGTGACGGGGGCAGTGTTTTCATTCGTTGCCCCAGCTAAGAACCCAAGCACCAGCATCCCTAAAGTCATCAATCGTGGATGTTTCGCCTGATAATTAAAGCGATAAGGTAGCAAGAAGGTTAAATAGATCAATGCCACCCATAAATAGTTAAATGCACCGGACAACCACAATATTGTGGTCCCATAATCAGGCAATGCGAACCATATCAAGGCATAAGTTAAAGCCAAATAAGCCACTTGAATCCGTTTTCTCCCAAAAATATGAAGGTTGATCAACCAGCCTAATAAGACGAACACAACAGATGAAGCGGCGTTAAACAGCGCCTTAGGAAACTGCATTGCCAACATCACACCAGTGTGGGCAACGAAACGACCATTGAAAAGTCGAGTATGATTTTGGACAGACTGGATTAAATCCAACAGATTATTGATACCGCGCAATTTTCCGTGCGGCAATTCACCTTGATAGAAGAAATGATATAAGTAGTCATCACCTGAATATCCGCTTAAATCATACAAGAGCTTAATCAATAACAAGACGCCGATGGAAACGGCAAGTATTCCAACTACCCAACCACCTGTTTTAACCTTACGATTCATCAATCGTCCCCCAAGTCTATCAAGGTCCATACTTTTACAAAATAGCATACCATAATTTCGATATCTTAACGATATAAAACCCGCCATGATGGGGTTGAGAACGTATTGATTACCCGCGTCACACCATCCATGACACGATTGACGCCTTGTCAATTGTATTGGTCTACAGTAAAAAACGTCTGATTTTTTATCAGACGTTTCATTGTTTATTGCGGATCTGCATGTTTTTCAGCCAATTTAGCTTCCAAAGCTTTGGTATGTTCCTCAGTCTTGATCTCACGAAGCAGTTTTTGCGCGGCTTTGTCCAAATCCATCGCCTCGATTAAATCAGGCCGACGCTGGTAAGTTCGGCGCAACGATTCTTTCAAGCGCCACTTGGCGATCAATTGATGATTGCCACTTTGCAACACGGCTGGCACATCCATCCCGCGATAAGTTGCCGGACGGGTATATTCTGGATAATTCAACAAGCCATTTTCAAAGCTATCGGTGGCTGCCGACTCAGCATTGCCCAAGACCCCTGGCACAAAGCGCACCGTGGCATCGATCATCATCATCGCAGGCAGTTCCCCACCCGTCAACACAAAGTCGCCTAACGAGAACTCATCAGTGACCAAACTGCGAATGCGTTCATCATAGCCTTCATAATGCCCACAAATAAACACCAAATGTTCTTCTTGGGCAAGTTCCTTCGCCGCCACATGGTCAAATTTGCGCCCTGCTGGGTCTAAGAGGATCACCCGCTTAGGACCTGGGGTTTGCGCATTCAAGTCGTCCATGGCCTCAAATAACGGCTCAGGCTTCAGTAACATACCGGCCCCACCACCATAAGGCGTGTCATCGACATGATTGTGCTTGTCATGTGAATATTGACGAAAATCCACGGCATTGAATTCAACGGTACCTTTTTCCAAGGCTTTGCCGATCATGCTTTGCGTCATCGGCGCAAACATATCTGGAAAAAGCGTCAACACATCAATCTTCATCGTCGATCAACCCTTCTGGCACGTCAACATGAGCGGTTTTTGAAGCGACATCAATCGACAAGACCACACTTTTAATGAAAGGCAACAACACGTCTGATTTGCCAGGACGCGGGATCACCCATACGTCGTTAGCACCAGGACTCAAGATTTCAGACACCACCCCGAGCTTTTGATCATGTTGGTCGATCACCGTCAAGCCGATGATATCGCGATAATAATATTCCCCGTCGTCAAGATCTTGTTGTTCGGCTTCAGTCACGTTCAAACTGTGCCCTTTGAAGCGTTCGACATCATTGATATTGTCCATGCCGACAAACTTAACTAAAGTGAAGCCTTTGTGTTTGCGACTGGATTCAACCGTGACCTTGGTTTGTGGCGTGGTGTCGATCACGAGCTTTGAATCTTTGGCGAAGCGTTCTTCCGGAAAATCAGTCGTGGCGATCACGCGCACTTCTCCGCGAATGCCGTGCGTATTGACGATATTGCCGACATGATAAAGTTCTGGCAAGGTGGTTCCTCCTTTGTGATAAAAAAAGGACCGACATCAGCCGGCCCCAATTTTTATTTACTTGGTTATTTGGCATCCAAGATATTTAACCGTACTCGTTTAGAGTATGGCGACTTAACGGCGTAAACGATGGTGCGCACAGCTTGCGCCACGCGACCTTGTTTCCCGATGACCCGGCCGACATCGTCCGGCGCCACGGTTAAGTCGAAGGCCATGTATTCTTCCGTCTCATGAGGACGGATCTCAATAGCCTCTGGGTGAGCAACTAAGGGTGTCACAATGGCCCGAATGAGCCCCGCGATATCCATGCTGTCCCCTATTTCTTAGCGAAGCGCGCTTCATGATACTTTTGCATCAAACCTTTGCTTGAAAGCAAGGTCCGTACAGTATCGGAAGGTTGTGCGCCTTTTTGGAGCCAATCAAGAATTGAATCTTCATCCAGCTTTAAGTCAACTGGTTCGGTTAATGGGTTGTAGTAACCGACGGATTCGATAAACCGGCCGTCACGTGGGGAGCGAGAATCAGCAACCACGACACGGTAGAAAGGCTTACGCTTGGAACCCATCCGCTTTAAACGAATTTTAACTGCCATTAAGTCCACCTCCTGTAAATTTCTCAACTTCAAAATAATAGCAAATATTCAGCGGCGTGTAAAGAGTTTTTTCTTTACAACAACATTTTTGCCGAAAATGCCTAGGATTTAAAGTTTTTCGCGTGTTTCAGCCGCTTTTTCTTGTTCTTTTTTTGCTTTTTGATCATGGAGTTCATGGCCATTTTACCTAACCGACCTTTGACCCCGCCGCCCATTAAACCTTCCATGCCTTGGAAATTGCCTTTGTACATTTGGCTCATCATTTTCTTTGAGGCATTGAATTGCTTGATCATGCGGTTGACTTCAACAATTGGCCGCCCTGACCCGGCGGCCAAACGCCGCCGCCGCGATGGGTTCAAGAGATCTGGTTGTTCCCGCTCTGCTGGGGTCATCGAATAAACGATGGCTTTCATATGTGCGATGTCTTTTGGATCCATCTTGAAGTTCTTCAAAGCTGGGTTGTTGGCCATGCCAGGGATCATCTTCATGATGTCTTCCATCGGCCCCATGCTTTGCACTTGGGCCATTTGATCTAAGAAATCATTGAAGTCAAAGGTGTTTTCTTTGATCTTGTCAGCCATTTCGGTGGCTTGTTTTTCATCAAAGTTCTGTTGGGCTTTGTCGATCAAGGTCAACATGTCGCCCATGCCTAAGATCCGGTTGGCCATGCGATCTGGATAGAACACATCCAGCGCATCCATTTTTTCACCTTGCCCGATGAACTTGATCGGCTTGCCAGTGACTTTGCGAATGGACAGTGCGGCACCACCTCTGGTATCGCCATCTAACTTGGTCAACACGACCCCGGTGATGTCTAAGCGCTCGTCAAAGCCCTTGGCAACATCAGTAGCCGCTTGCCCAGTCATGGAATCGACCACCAGCAAAATTTCGTTTGGATGAGCGATGTCTTTGATGTCGGCCAGTTCTGTCATCAACTTTTCGTCAATTTGCAAACGCCCGGCAGTATCGATAATCACATAATCGTTATGTTGTAAGGCCGCTTGGGCTAAGCCTTGGCGTACGATTTCACGCGGATCCGTGTCGGTACCCATTTCAAATACTGGCACGCCAACCGACTTGCCGACCACTTGCAATTGATCGATGGCAGCAGGCCGGTAAACATCGGCTGCGATCAGTAATGGCCGCGCTTTTTCTTGTTGGATCAGGCGCTTGGATAGTTTCCCAACAGTGGTCGTTTTACCAGCCCCTTGCAGGCCGACCATCATAATAATGGTTGGGATATGTGGGGACTTGTTCAACGGCACTGCCGCTTCCCCCATGGTTGCCGTCAATTCATCATTGACGATTTTGATAATTTGTTGGGCTGGGGATAAAGATTCTAAAACTTCTGCGCCGACCGCTTTTTCGCGGACATTTTTGACGAATTCTTTGACGACGCCAAAGTTAACGTCGGCTTCCAATAACGCTAAGCGGATCTCGCGCATGGAATCGCGGACGTCTGATTCGGTCACTTTGCCCTTGCGGCGCAGGCCGGAGAACGCTTTTTGTAAACGTTCGGATAAACCTTCAAATGCCATTGCTTTCTCCTATCATAAATAAATTTCTGTTGGTGCTGGTAACGGCGCATTGCAATTCAAACAAACGCGACGAAATACCTATCGCGCTGCTTGATCGGCAACCCGCGTCAACAATTCACTGAGTTGCTCGTCGTCAGGATATTGCTCGCGAACATAGCGCACTAAACCGTCGACGCTTTGGTTTTGGGCTTGGTAGTTGGCCAGCAAATGCAGTTTGCTTTCATATTCTTCTAGTGATGCTTCGGTGCGGCGAATGTTGTCATACACCGCCTGGCGCGACACATCAAATTCAGTGGCGATTTCTCCTAAAGAGTAGTCATCCCCATAATACAGCTCCAAATAGCTGTGCTGTTTATCCGTTAAAAGCGCGCCGTAAAATTCAAACAGCGAGTTCATGCGGTTGTTTTTTTCGATTTCCATTTAATTTACCTCGTACACTCTATACAGGATACCGATATGGCGGCGTTTCGTCAATCTTTTCAAGCTCACGTTAGATTTTTCACAAAATCGACATATTGCGCTTTCATTCGTGGTAAAATAAAGCGAAATGAATTGGAGGGAATTATTATGGTCGCAACCATTCTTTATTGGGGCGTTGTCGCTGCCTTATGCGGCTGGTGGGCTTGGACCGCGATTTTCAGCGCGATTTATGTTTCCAACCACGAAAATGGCAACTTGTGGTTCTTCGCCATTTTGAACACACTCGGCCTGATCGCGGCTGGCATCTTCTACTGGATCATGTCTAATACCGCTTGGCAAAAATACTGGTTCACGGACACCGTCAAAACCGGCAACTGGTTGCTTTACGTCATTATCGCTTATGTGGTATTGATTATCTTGCAAGTTATCCTTGGCCGCACGCCCAAAGAACAAGCCACAGCATAAACAACTTTTCCCGTTTGCGCCTCAGTCGCAAGCGGGATTTTTTGTGCCAGAGTTTTGAAAAGCGTTCTTAGTCGATCAGGTAGCCTAGCATCCGGCTTTGAGGTGCTCTTTCCTCGAAGTCGTATGCGTAGCTAGCTGTATCGACGTTGCTTTTCAAAACTCGACGATGCCCAGTGCTTTTTGAAGCGGTTTTAGCAGACCGGGTAGCCAGATTAAGTGCTTGGTCCGCTCTTTGGTCTGAGTGTTCAAGCGTAGCTAGCTGTGTCTGTGTTGCTTCAAAAAGCGCGACGATAATAATGCAAAAAAGCCGCCAACTACAGGCGACTTCTTCAAAGCTTATTTCTCAGGATCATCGATCAACCCTTTGAACAGGCCGTAAGCAAACTTAGTCGGATCAAACACTTGAAGATCATCCATGCTTTCACCAAGACCTGCAAGCTTCACTGGCACGTGCAATTCATTGCGAATGGCGAGCACGATCCCACCTTTACCAGTGCCATCAAGTTTGGTCAACACGATCCCAGAAATATCCGTGGTTTCGTTGAACTGTTTGGCTTGACTCAAAGCATTTTGCCCAGTGGTGGCATCTAAGACCAACAGCACTTCTTGCGGGGCTTCAGGCAATTCGCGCACGATCACCCGCTTGATTTTGTCGAGTTCTTTCATTAAGTTGACTTTGTTTTGCAAACGACCAGCTGTATCGACTAATAACACATCGACATTGTCGGCTTTAGCTTGTTTCACCGCGTCAAACACGACACTGGCAGGATCAGATCCGGCTTCTTTGGCCACAACTGGCACCCCATCGCGGCGCCCCCATTCTTGAAGCTGCTCGATCGCCCCAGCCCGGAACGTATCACAAGCGGCTAATAAGACGGATTTGCCTTCATCTTTCAATTGATGCGCGAGCTTGCCAACCGTCGTGGTTTTCCCAGCCCCGTTGACGCCGACGAATAAGAACACCGTCGGGCCTTGGTCTTCTTCAGCGTAATGCAGCGTGTTGTCTTCGTGCTCGCCGGCTTCACCGTACAAATCGACGAGTTTTTGGACGATCACTTGCGCCACGTCTTGAGGTTTTTTAACATTTTTAAGCTTCACTTCTTCCCGCAGCGAATCGGTGAGATCCACGGCGGTTTGAAAGCCAACATCCGCTTCGATCAACATTTCTTCAAGGTCATCAAAGAAATCTTCATCGACCGTCCGGAAATTGGCAAATAACGCATTTAACCGTTCAGAAAATGTGGTGCGAGATTTTTCCAAGCCGGCATCATATTTTTCGGTTTCCGGCGTTTCTGGTTCGCCAGTAAACGCCTTTTTAATACGATCAAATAATCCCATGAGGGCCTCCTAATCTGCTTGTGCTTGGTCCAATGATACTGCCATCATGCGGCTGACGCCAGACTCTTGCATGGTCACGCCGTACAACACGTCTGCGGCCAACATCGTCCCGCGCCGGTGGGTGATCACGATAAACTGCGTGTCAGACGAATAATGCCGCAAGAATTCGCCAAAGCGATTGACGTTGACATCATCCAATGCCGCTTCCACTTCATCCAAAATGCTAAACGGTACCGGACGCACTTGTAAAATGGCAAACAACAAGACGATAGCCGTCAACGCCCGCTCCCCACCAGACAATAGTGACATATGGGAAAGCTTTTTGCCAGGCGGCTGCGCCTCAATTTCAAGGCCTGTGTTCAACAAATCATCAGGATCTGTCAAGCTCAAATGCGCATGCCCGCCACCAAACATCTTCGGGAAGATCTCTTGGAAGGCAGTGTCAGTGGCATCAAACATCGCTTTAAAGCGGGTTTTGACTTCTTCATCGAGCTCATTCATCGTTTCCAATAAATCCGCTTTGGCGGCTAACAAGTCCCCTTGTTGCTTGGTCAAGAATTCATAACGGGTTTTAATATTGTCATATTCGGCAATCGCATTGGGGTTGACTGGGCCGAGATCATCCAAGCCGCGCTTCAACAACTTCACGCGACTTTTCAACATTGGTAAGGCTGAGTCATCTTCTTCAACATCCTTGATAGCCGCTTCATAAGTCATTTGATAATCTTCAGACAACGTATTCAAACGACTGTCCAAGTTCAACTTGATGCGATTCAAGGATACCGCCTGTTGAGAGGCTTGCGCCTGCGCATCATCACGCTGGCGATTGGCCGTGGTGATTTCAGCCGAAACCAGGCTCAAGGCGTGGCGATTTTCGGCTTTATCCGCTGCCAGTTGCGCTTGTTGCTTTTTGAGTTTAGCCACCGAAGCTTTCAACTCTTTGATTTGTGCTTGGCGATCAGTGCTGGAAGCAGAATCAGCCTTAGCTGAAGCTTCAATATTTTTGATCCGCGTTTGCAAGGCGTGTTGCCGGTCGATACCAGTATCGCGGCTTTGTTGCCACTGGGTGAGTTGGTTGGCCGTGGTTTGTTGGGCACTTTTAAGCACTGCAACTTGGGCTTTGAGCTCACTGATATGGGCTTGTTGATCAGCTTGCGCGGTAGTGGCAGAGTTCAACGCTGCTTTGGTGGTATCGATTTGCGCTTGCGCATCGACTAACTGCGTCTTCAACGCTTCCGCTTGGGCTTGGAGCTTTTCGATCAAAGCATGATAATCGATTGTTGCCTGAGCATCTAAGCCCATCGCTTCAAGTTGGCGTTTTAAAGCCGTCAAGCGCTCAAGTTGAGGCGTGAGTTGAGCTTGTAAGGCTTTAAGATCGGCGGCTTCTTGGTTAACTGCCGTTTGGGCTTTGACTTTGGCCTCATTGGCGCCATTCAACTGATCAGCAACACCTTGAATTTCGTCATGCTTATTTTGCAAGGCACTGGTCATCGTTTTCAAATTTGCGGCTAGGGTTTGCACTTCTTGGGTGCGTGCCAAAGGAGAACTCCCCTTCGCCCGAACTTGCCCACCTGACATCGATCCGCCAACATTGAGCAAATCGCCGTCTAGCGTGACGATGCGGTACCGGTGGCCGGTCGCATTGGCCATCGCGATCCCATGATCCAAATTATCGGCGACCACTAATAAGCCGGCTAAGTTGGCCATGATGTCAGCGACTTTAGGCGCATAGCGGATCAAGTCGACCCCAACGCCGAGAAATCCTGGTTGTTGTTGCAAGGTGTTTAAAACATTAGCCGGGATCTGTCGCGGCTTGATCACCGAAATCGGCAAAAAAGTCGCCCGCCCAGCGCGGGTTTGTTTCAAATAGCTGATGGCAGACTTGGCCGCTTGTTCATCATCCGTGACGATGGACTGCAAACTCCCACCTAAGGCAATGTCGAAGGCTTGTTGGTATTGTTGCGGTACGGTGATCAGTTCGGCAACTGCGCCGACTACGCCGTTAAGTTGCGCTTTATGCTGTAAAACCGCTTTGACCCCAGCAAAGAAGCCATTGTAATCTTCTTTGAGTTCTTTTAAGGTCTCAAAGCGCGATTTCGTTGCTTGAAAAATGCCGAGGGCTTTTTGATAAGCGGCAGTCAATTGCTCATGTTGGGCTTTGAGTTGCGCGGCGGTTTCAGAAGTTTGGCCGAGCTTCGTTTCTGCTTCAATTAGGTTGGCCTTTGCAAGAGCGACTTGTTTGGCCAAATCGTCGCAAGTCGCCTGTTGCTCACGGACTTGCTTGGTCAGCTCATGGCTGCGTGTTGATTGCGCCGCGGTTTGACTGGCTTGGACTTGTTGATCCTTTTTGGCAGCGGCTAATTGGTTATTACAGTCCGCTTGTTGTTGCAATAAGCGAATGTAGGCTGCTTGGTCGTTATCCAATTGTCGATTCAACGCTTGCGGGTCGCTGGCGGCACTTTGCGCTGCCGCATACTCTGCTTGGGCTTGGGTCAGCTGTTTGGCTTGGGCCACTTGTTTTTCGTT
>CAKRHU010000027.1 GCA_934339215.1 uncultured Lacticaseibacillus sp. | reverse complement strand
TTGTCGACATGGTTTCTAAACGCCAAGCGGCCAACGATTTGGTTTTATATCGGCTTTGTGGTGGCTATCAGTGGCGTAATTTTGATTTCAGATCCTGGTAGTGCCGCTGGTCAAGGGAGTTTGGCTGGGGATGGCATGGCCCTTCTCGCTTGTTTCGCATGGGCTATTTACTCTGTGTTGACGACCAAAATCGGTGAGTTAAATCTCAATGTGATCCAATCAACGCGCCATGTGTTTTTCTACGGATTGATTTTTATGCTGCCGATCGCTTATGGCCTTGGATTTCACTTGAGCTTTGCGACCTTGCAACAACCACAAAATTGGGGCAATTTCCTATTTCTAAGCATTGGCGCTTGTGCGTTGTGTTTTGTGACTTGGAATCTTGCGGTCAAGCGCTTAGGTACTGTGGCCAGCAGTGTTTACATTTACTTGGTCCCAGTGATTACGTTGATATTCTCCGTGATTGTGTAGCATGAACCGCTGACGGTGCCATTGAGGATCGGCGCGGCGCTGACGTTGGCTGGATCGTGGTTGTCAGGCAAAAATTAACAGTCGGGTGGCAATGGTGAAGGTCACCAGGGCACCCGACTGTGTGTATCGCAGATTAAGCTGGTAGTAATTGCAGTGTCAAGAAGATGAGGACCAGGACACCAACGAACCCGAGTGTTTGCCACTCGTTGCGCAGTGACTTTTCGCGGTGTTGTTGGACGACCACCAGCCGCCACTGCATCCATCCCAGTAAAATAATGAACAAGATGATCAGCGCTTTACCCCCGAACACCAAATTGCCAGGCCGTCGCGAAAAAAATCCGGTGTGAATTGCTGCCTCGGGCAAAATCAGCAAATACCCGGAAAAAGCCAAAGCAAAGGCTTGAACGCCGCGGGTGATCCAGGTAAATAAACGTAATTCCTAGCCTCACTTTCTATCGAACAGTTGTTGCAAACGATAATGCCACCACCAATCAGGAAGGCCGATTTGATATTCGCCAAGCAAGAGGCCAATGGCTTTGACTTGTTCGGAAAAAGTTTTTGGCAGTGTTTGGACTTGAGCTAAAATCAACGGATCAAAATAAGTTTCCGGCACATTCAGCAGCTCGCCGTTTAATAAGATGCGGACCTCGTTTGTTGCTGAGTGCAAATTTTGCCAACCATAACTGAACGCCGTTAAATCACGCACGGTTAAGGTGGTCGCGGTTTGGACCAAGGCATCGAGCCAGTCCGGGTCTAGCTCACCTAATTTCGTAATTTTGTACAGCGCTGACTGGGTCGGATGTGGGAAAACCGTCGGCACATGCACTTGTTGAATTGCCAGCTTTTGTTTGGCACATAAAGCAGCCAACCACCACAAACCGATCACATCATTGGGTACATCAGTCCACCAAAGGCGCAACGCACTGTTGGCGTGAATGGCCGCTGTTAACTGTGAGAGGGCATCTTGGTCAGCGCGTTGCAGCTTTTGCGCGTCTAAATCATGGCCTCGCCGCCCTAAACCTAACTGGCTGGCCTTAAATTGGTAGAAATCTGAATTGACGGCATTGAGGCGGGCTAAATCACCAAATTGCAAATCAGGCGGTAACGCCAAGACGTCGAAATCATCGTGATTGGCCAAAGTCCGGGCAAAACTGGGATCAAAAGTCAGGTCTAACATGGCAATCTCCTTGATTGTAAATTGCTTTGATAGGGGTATATTTGAGTTAATAATAGCGCTGTCGGTAACGGCTGGCAACATTAAGGCGGGGGTATCTCAATGGCTACAAGTCATGATGCGACGAGGTTCAAACTCAGCGAATTGGCTGATCTTGGTCTACAGTTTGGCGCTGTTGACATTCCAATCGTTGGTGGTGTCATCGCAGTCGTCAAGTTGATCACTTTGCCGATTTATGAAATTTATGCGCATCATACTGTTAAGCCCGAGCTCAAAGTCGTGTGGCAGCGCGCTGACAAACTGGGCTTGAATGGTGCGGACCTCAAGCGCTTTCCGGATCAAAGGATTTTGGGTCGATTGATTGGGCCAGCAGTCGCAACGGCGGGATCACGCCACCACTTGATTTAATTCGCAAGGTGAACGCAGAGCTCACCAAACGGATTAAAGTTAAAATATCTCGTTAAGGTCATCGCCGCGATGACCTTTTTAGTTGTGTTGCGTCTTGTCAGCGGGGTATAATACAAACGAAGATGACAGCGCTTATTTAATAGAAGAAACTGATCGGATTCGGCAGAGCCTGGAGTCAGGACACGGCGCCAAAGTTGACAAACTATGGAAATTTACGCAAAATAGATTTTGAAAAATCTAATTGGGAGGATGCATTCATGAAACGATTGAATCTAGTCGGCCAGAAATTCGGGCGCTTGAGCGTCGTCAGCTATGCCGGTGTCGCCAACAATGGCAATGCCCGCTGGAATTGTGTTTGTGATTGTGGCAATGAATGTGTCGTTGACGGCTATCGCTTGCGCAAAGGGATGACCACTAGTTGTGGGTGTTACCGGCGTGAATACATGAAAAAAGCGATCATGGCAAATCCCAAAACGCGCGCACAAATGGGCCAACGGGGGCAATTCTCTCGTACTGAAGGCGTCAACGTGTCCGCGGCGACGAAACTGCGCACCACCAATCGTTCAGGCGTGATCGGGGTTTCCTTTTGATCGGCAAACGTCCAAGTGGAATGCGCGGTTATTTCTCAAAGGCAAATTGGTGTTGAATAAACAGTTCGTTGACTTTAAAGATGCTGTCGCGGCTCGCAAAACTGCCGAGCAGCAGTACTTAGCGCCAATTTTACAACGCACAAAAAAATCAAATGACTAATTCAAACGACTGCTTGCAGCCGTTTTGTTTTCAGGAGGACAACTCATGACGCGCAGAAGTTCAGCTTACACCATTGCCATTACTGGGATCTTAGCGGCAATGATCATCATGCAAGCCTACATCCCGATGGTCGGCTATATTCGCATCACGCCACTTTGGCCGGCGATTTCAACGATTCACCTCACCGTGATTTTAGCCGGCATTTTGCTCGGGGTGCGCGGCGGCGCCGGTCTTGGGGCATTTTGGGGGTGTATTAGCTTGATCAAAGCTTACACAGACGCCACTGACCCGGTCACAATCTTGTTGTTTCGCAACCCGTTGATCGCGATTTTGCCGCGGATCATGGTTGGGGTAGTGGCAGGCTTGGTGTTCAACCACATCGCCAAAAAGCATCAAAAAGATGTCGTCGGCACCATCAAAATGAGTGTCGCTGGGGTGTGCGGCGCGCTGACCAACACCAGTTTAGTGATCGCGTTGACTTGGGTATTTTTTGCCAACAATGCCAACGCCGTCGTCAAAGGCGCCGATGGCAGTAACCTCGGGTGGTTGTTGATCGGGGCTTTGGCCATCAATGCCATTGCGGAAGCCTTGTTGGCAGGCATTCTAGTCCCGATATTAGGGCAAGCCTTACTCAGATTTAAACGCTGAATGCAAAGGCGCCACCGAAAGTGAGTTTCGGTGGCGCCTTTGCATTTATTTCATCTTCAAGGCTGCGGCGTGCAAACTTTGCGCGTCAGCAGTGACGGATTGTAAGTTGGCTTCGACAATGTCGGCTTGTTGGCCGAGGGAGCTGTCATATTGATTGAGCTGACCGAGTGCGTCTTCGATGCCAGCTTTGTCGCTGGGGTCTGCGGCGACGGTATCAAAGAAATCTTGTTCCGCATCGGTGAGTTCTTTGTAATAGGCATCAAAGGTTTTATGGTCGAGTTTGGCAAGTTTCAACGTCGCAATGGTTTTCTTTAATTCAGATTTTGGCAAGGTCGCGTTATCTTGGGAGTTGATCTTCACCAGTTGATTAGACGCTGATTCCAGTTGGCTTTGCGCGCGTTCCAACTGCTTATAAGCGGCTTCGCGTTTTTGAATCAAGGCGTGAATTTTGCCAACGTTTTGGAAGTCGGCGTTGGGGTGCGCTGCGTAGGCCGTTTCGAAAGTGGATGGAAAAGCCCCGATTTGATTTTGAATCGTGGCGATTGCCGCATTTTGTTTGGCGACTTGTACGACAATGGTATCTGAGTTTTTTTTCAGTTGCGCCTTTTGATCAAAGCCTGTGGCACAAGCACTTAAAAACACCATCAGGCCGAGCAATGGGAGCCAAAGTTTTTTCATGTCGCCGCCTCCAAACCGTTTCTTTTATGGTAGCGTAAATGCAAGAAAAATTCTAGTCATGTCGATTTTAGTTGTCCTAGTCTTGACATTTTGATACACTAACGAAGTACTTCCGCTCGCATTTGAGCGAAGGGCAATTCATGCGCGTTTGCGCTAGGAGGATTTTTAAAATGGAACAAGGTACAGTTAAATGGTTTAACGCAGAAAAAGGCTACGGCTTCATCACTCGCCAAGACGGCTCCGATGTTTTCGTTCACTTCTCTGCTATCCAAGGCGACGGCTACAAGACTTTAGAAGAAGGCCAAGCAGTGTCCTTCGAAGTTGAACAAGGCGACCGCGGTGCCCAAGCCGTTAACGTCAACAAGCTGTAATTCAATCAAAATGCCTTGCCGATTTCGTCGGTGAGGCATTTTTTACTAGGCTCCGTGGACTTGGCGTCACTGCGGAAAACTGGACCAGTTGCAGGTGCGGCCGGCTCCAAAGATCAGCAAAAACCGCTGATGCTTTTGCGCCTAAAAAATGGTCCAGTTTTCCTCCGTTTTGCCAAGTTGCCTCCGTCTTTTTGAACTCATCAGCCTAATTGAGCTGTTGAGGCAACGCAAAAAAATGGCCAAGTTTGTTTTCGGCTTGGCCACATCCTGTTAGGAGTTGGAACATGAATTATGCTTGGATCACATCGCCTGATCGGCAGGCTTATCACGGGTTGCTGTTGCTTGGTGATGAAGATGAGGCGATGCTTGCACGTTATGCGAATACAGGAGACTTGCTGGTGGCGTTTGACGACGGGCAACCAGTTGGCGTCGCCTTATTTGTGCCGGTTTCGAAAGATATCATTGAGTTGAAGAATTTAGCTGTAGCACCCGAATTTCAACATCGTGGTATCGGGGCGCACTTGATTCAAATGGGATTAAAAAACTACGCCGGTCGTTATCAAGAGATGTTAGTCGGCACCGGTGATCGTGATGTCGAAAATATTCAGTTTTATCAACATCAAGGCTTTGTCCAAAGTGGGGTGCGCAAGGACTTTTTCAAGCAGTATGCGCAACCGATTCTCGTCGATGGTGTCCCGTTAAACGATATGCTTTTGTTTACACAAGCGGTGCCTGTTCGTTAGGGTAGTAAAAACCCCAGGCCTCGCGTGCTTGGCTCATGATCACCGCGGTGTCATAAGTCCAAGCCAAAGTTGGGTTATCGCCAGTTTCCACGGCTTTGGCCATATCAAGAATTTCATAAGCCATGGTATGATGCCAATCCCCGGCGCTGATTGTCGTAAGTTCTTGACCAGTGATCGCAAGCGTGGCGTGATCTGCGCGTGGGTATTCAGGAACTTGCACGAAGCCATGATCATACGCTGCTAGCCCGACTTTTGGCATCATTGCTTGCAGATTCAAGACGACGGTTGCTTGTTCCCCATGGTCGTTGGTCAACAAAAAGCTACTTTGATCATCGACGCCAGTGGCTGAACGCGTCATTTGCGTGGCGACCAACTTGGGACTAGCGGACATCAAGCGCCGCACAAAGGATAAGGCGTAAATGCCGATATCCAGCAATGCCCCGCCAGCTAAATCAGGATTTAATAACCGGTCTTGTGGATCAGTAGCATTGATGCCAAATGAGACTTGAATCGTGCGCAGTTTACCCAGATCCGCCACAGCGTCATCAAGTGCAGGATACAACGGCATGTGGTAGATTGTTTGTGCTTCCATCAAAATCAAATGTTTTTGCTCGGCGATAGTGATCAGCTCTGATAATTCGCGAGCGTTTAATGTGATCGATTTTTCCGCAAACACATGCTTACCGGCCAACAACGCCGCTTTAATGTTGGCATAATGAAAGTTATGCGTGGTGGCGACGTAAACGATATCGATCTCAGGGTCAGCAAACAAGGCGTCGTATGTTGGATAAACTTTTGGTACCGCAAATTCATCGGCGAAAGTTTGCGCGCGATCAACGTCTCTAGCTGCTACACCATAAAGGGTTTGACCTTCAGGGAAGAATTTGGCGAAGTTATGGGCGATGCGACCTAAACCGACGATACCCCAACGATAGTTTGTCATAGGCAACCTCCATCAAAGTGTAAACGATTTTAAACTTATTTTACCACCCGAGCACAATGGCATAAACATGTTAGAATAAGTTGAGGTGATTAAAATGAATGATACCCATTTGATCGAATTAGCCGCGTTTGTTTTGCGGCAGCGCGACGGTAACGCCGACGTGTTAGAATCAGTGATGCACATTCCCACTGCGGCGATTTTGCAAGGCCAAGCCGCGTTATTGCCACAACAGCGCGAACAATTGCGTTATTTGTTTACGGATTACGAATGGATGCTCGCCCAAAAGCTGGCAGTGTTTGAATCCACAACACCCGTCGTCGGCGGCTTAGCCCAACGCTATCAAAATGCCAAAACGGTGATCGCCAAAGCTTGGTTGCAAACACCGAGCCTGACCACAAATTACGTCAAGGAACCGCTGGGTGCCGGGCGCGTGTCTGTGCATTTGCAATTGCGTCAAGATTATGGCGTGCATGGCTTAGTTGATATTTTGGACTTTGTGGTGCCGACGACTATCGCTAAACAGTTACAAACCAAACAACTCGACTTATTAACATGGGCCGATGAACATTTAGATGATCCGGAAGTGAAGTAATGGCGCGACGCCGCAAACCGCGTAGGAAAAAAACGCACCGCATCAAATTACCAGCCTTGATTTGGCTGATCTTATTGGCCATGGGCTTAAGCATCGGCGTGGTGGGCTGTCAACTGATCGCCCAACGCTCTGCTGATGTCGATACTGTGGCGCAGCATAGCGATGATACGGCCCAAAAGCAAGCCTTCATCGATAAATTGGCCCCTTATGCGCAAGAACTGCAACAAGTATACGGGGTGATGCCGTCAATCACATTAGCCCAAGCGATTCTCGAATCGGATTGGGGTAATAGTACCTTGGCGTCAAAATACCACAATTTGTTTGGCATTAAGGCAACTAGTGGTGGGGTGGTGTTGACCACGCAAGAATATCTCAATGGGAAGTGGCATACGGTCAATGGCCGCTTTGCTGTGTATGCCACTGATCAAGAATCGATGAAGGCCCACGCCTTATTGTTCGTGAATGGAACGGCTTGGAATGCCAAGCAGTATGCTGAAGTCTTGGCGGCGACCACGTATCAACAAGCCGCTGCGGCGTTGAAGACAGATGGTTATGCGACGGATCCAGATTATCCCAGCAAGTTAGTGAAGCTGATTCAAGAGTGGAAATTAGACCAATACGACCAATAATGAACGGTGCCAAATGGCATCATATTAATGTGTTCTAACGTTGCACGGCGCTTACCGATTTTCCCATCGCTACAAATATATTTTTATAAAACAAAAACAAACAAAATCGTTCACAAAAACCCGAATAATCGGGTTTTTGTTTGGTTTCAGGCCATAATCAAGGTTAAGTCGTGATGCATCACGCCGCAAGCCGATTGCAGTACATGGCTAAACACGAACGGTAACGTGAAAATACGATGTGATTATCGTAAATTGGTTGTTTGGGTTTATTTTTTGTGTTAAAATTTGTGAAATTCAATAAATGGGTAAAGGATGTGCATACTGGTGAAATTACTTGAAGACCGGATCAGAAAAGATGGTCAGGTGCTAGGCGCAGAAGTGTTAAAGGTAGATAATTTCTTGAATCATCAAATCGATCCAGACTTGATGATGGCGTTAGGTGAGGAATTTCACCGACAGTTTAAAGACCAGAAAATCACTAAGATCTTAACGGTAGAAAGTTCTGGTATCGCGCCAGCATTGGCTGCTGGGATGGCCTTTCATGTGCCAGTCGTGTTCGCACGCAAGCACAAGTCACTCACATTAAAAGACGATTTATTCACGGCTGAAGTCTATTCTTTCACCAAGAAAACCGCCAACCAAATCGCCATTGCGCAAAAGTTCTTAAGCGCAGATGACAAATGCTTGATCATCGACGACTTTTTGGCGAATGGCCAAGCAGTCGAAGGCTTGATCGATATCATTGAACAAGCCAACGCTACTTTGGAAGGCGTCGGGATCGTGATCGAAAAGTCCTTCCAAAAAGGGCGCAAGTTATTAGACGAACGTCACATTAAGACGGTTTCCTTGGCCCGCATCAAAGCCTTCAACAACGGTCAAGTCGAATTTGAGGAGGAAGCATGAAAAACGCTGACATCTCCGCGCCAAAAGCCGCTGTTTTAGGTCTTCAACACTTACTGGCGATGTATTCTGGTTCTGTGTTGGTGCCAATTTTGATCGGGGCGTCACTGCATTTTAGCAGTGAGCAAATGACGTATTTGGTGTCCATCGATATTTTCATGTGCGGGGTCGCCACGGCCTTGCAGATCTTCTCCAATAAAATCTTCGGCATCGGTTTACCGGTCGTGCTTGGGTGTGCGGTGCAAGCCGTTGCGCCGTTGATCTTGATCGGGCAGAAATTTGATTTTCAAACGATGTATGGCGCGATCATCGCCGCCGGGTTATTCGTGTTTTTGATCGGTGGGTTCTTTGCTAAGTTGCGCAAATTGTTCCCACCTTTGGTTACTGGGACGTTGATTACGGTGATCGGGTTGTCCTTAATTCCCGTCGCGTTCCAAAACCTCGGCGGTGGTTCGACCACAGCCAAAGATTTCGGCTCGATGACCAACCTGGCTGTCGGTGCGTTCACGGTGTTATTGATCTTGGCGTTTAACGTTTGGGGTCGCGGCTTTGTTCGCAGTATCGCTATTTTGATCGGCTTGATCGGTGGGACCGTATTAGCTGGGTTTTTAGGCATGGTGTCCTTTGCGCCAGTCGCAGAAGCGTCATGGTTCCATGTGCCAACGCCATTTTACTTTGGGGTACCGCACTTTGAATGGAGCTCCATTGTCACCATGATTTTGATTTCGTTAGTTTCCATGGTGGAATCCACCGGCGTGTTCTTCGCGCTAGGGGATGTTGTTGAGCGTAAGATCGAATCTGAAGATTTGAAAAAAGGCTATCGCGCTGAAGGTTTAGCCGTATTGCTGGGCGGGATCTTCAATACCTTCCCATACACCACTTTCTCGCAAAACGTCGGCTTGGTGCAATTATCTGGCATCAAGACCCGCAAGCCCGTGATGTTTTCCGCTTTGTTCTTGATTTTATTAGGTTTATTGCCAAAAATTGGAGCCTTGGCCACCATCATTCCTTCGCCGGTTTTAGGTGGGGCGATGCTGGTGATGTTCGGCATGGTGGCCGTGCAAGGCATCCGGATGCTGCAACAAGTGGACTTCCACAATGACAAGAACTTATTAGTCGCGGCCGTTTCCATCGGTTTAGGGCTTGGGGTCACCACCCAGCCTGAAATCGTCCAAGCCTTGCCAGAAACGTTACAATTATTGTTCGGTTCCGGCATCTTAATGGCATCTGTTTCTGCGGTATTGTTGAATTGGATCTTCAATTCCAAAACCCCGCAACCAGAATTGGAAACCAAAGACGGTTTAAACGAAAAAGATGAGTAGTTTCACAGAAAGAAGACGCTGATGGCTCAATTTATCAAACCTGGTGCCGTGATCGGCATCATTGGCGGTGGTGTGCGTGGCTATCAAATGGCCTTGGCCGCTCGCCAAATGGGGATGCACCCGATCGTGTTAGCCCCAAAAGATAGCGACATCGCTTTTGACGTCGCGGACATGCGCATTGTTGGCGCAGTTAACGACCAAGAGGCGTTGCAGCGCATGGTCGATTTGGCGCAAGTGGTGACTTATGTCGATGAAAATGTCGACGCCAGCACTTTGCAAGAGTTGACCAAGCCGCAACAATTGCCTTCTGGTGTGGATATTTTAAGCGTGACGCAAGATCGTTATTTGGAAAAAGTGTTCTTAGACGATCAAAACATGAACATTTTGCCTTATGCGCAAGTCGTTACGCCTAAAGATATCACTGCCGCGGTGGAAAACGTCGGCTTTCCAGCCATTTTAAAGCCGATTCAAAAAGGCATCGGCGTCGATCAGCAATTGCGCTTGACGCAACCAGAAGATGTGCACCGCGCCGCACAATTGTTGCAACAACGTCCTTATGTGTTAGAGGCATGGTTGGATGATCCGATCGAATACTCGGTATTAGTCGCCAAATCCGGTGACACGATCCGGGTGATGCCAGTGGTGGAAAACCAGTTCAGTCATCATCAACTCAAAGTTTCAACGGTGCCTGCCAGTGGCGGAGCAGCTGTGATGGCTGAGATTCAACGCATTGGGCGGGTGATTGCCGAGTCCTTGGATTACACCGGGGTGTTTGGCATTGAATTATTCATGACCAAAAGTTTGGCCTTGTATGTCAAACGCCTTTTCCCAGGGCCGCAACTCAACGGCCATGTGTTAACGGAAACCACTGGCGTTTCGCCATATCATTTGCATTTGCGCGCGTTGTTTGGCTGGCCAATGCCTCAAGTGCGCTTGGTGCAAGGCGGGGCCTTCTTGCCACTGCGAGTTGACGATCGCGCAGCAGCAATGACTCAGATTCAAATCAAACCTGATTGGCGCTTCACCTTTTATCCAGAAGGCGCGTCTGACATTGGGCAGATCGTCATCACCGGCGACATTGATGAAATCAAAACGACAGTCAATGCCACCGATTATTTCCAGATTTAGTTGCTGTTAATCAATAGGTGAGACATAAGGAGGAACCAGTTCATGATCGACCGTTACAGTCGTCCAGAGATGGCACAAGTTTGGACCGAAGAAAACCGCTACAAAGCGTGGCTTGAAGTTGAGATCTTAGCTGCGGAAGCATGGTCAACTTTAGGTGAAATCCCTGCAGAAGATGTTAAAGCCTTACGCAAAAATGCGACCTTCACTGTTGATCGCATTCACGAAATCGAAGCAGTCACCCGCCATGATGTGGTGGCCTTCACGCGTACCGTTTCCGAATCCCTCGGCGACGAGAAAAAGTGGGTCCACTTCGGCTTAACGTCTACTGATGTGGTGGATACCGCGCAAGGTTCCGTGCTGAAACAAGCTAACGCGATTTTGCGTGAAGACTTGCAAGCTTTGACAGATGCTCTTGCTAAGCTGGCTAAGGAATACAAGCACACGCCAATGATGGGCCGGACCCATGGCGTGCATGCTGAACCCACCACATTTGGGTTAGTCGTTGCCACTTGGTATTCCGAAATGAAACGCAATTTGAAGCGTTTCGACGAAGCGGCCGCTGACGTTGAAGCTGGCAAGATCTCTGGTGCCGTTGGGACTTTTGCCAACACGCCGCCAGCCGTTGAAGCATACGTCTGCGAACACCTTGGCATTCGCGCGCAAGAAATCTCCACGCAAATTTTGCCCCGTGACTTGCATGCCCACTATATTCAAACCTTGGGCTTGATCGCCACCTCCGTTGAACGCTTCGCCACGCAAGTCCGCCATATGCAACGCACTGAAGTCCATGAAGTCGAA
>CAKRHU010000026.1 GCA_934339215.1 uncultured Lacticaseibacillus sp. | reverse complement strand
GCACTTTTTGTCGGAACCCACAGATTTTCGGGCCGCAAGGCTATTGGTATAGCTTGCTGGAAGATTCAAAACACACTGACGATACCGGACATCGATCGTCGTGAAACACAAAAACCGGGACGCACAAAGTTGCAGTCCCGGTCCATGTTAGTTGCTGGCGATCGTGCGTGCGATCACCGTGACAACACTTAAGTCATCAAGATTGGCAGCAGGCTTTAAGTAAACAGTGTTGGCCAAGCCGTAATCATCTTTTTTGATGGTTTCGACGGTACCTAATAGCAGACCTTTAGGCGTAGCGCCGCCTAAGCCTGACGTGACCACTTGCTGGCCTTTTTTGATATTTTTATCAGTATTGAGCTGACCTAAGATCAAGTAGCCGGTTTTGGCTTGATAGCCGGTGATCACACCATTGATGGTATCGCCACTTTTGGTGGTGATCTGCGCGGCAAAATGATCTGCCGCTTTGTTATCCGTGGATAACATTTCGACTTTGGCATTAGTTTTGTTGACTTCGACAATGCGGCCGACCACCCCAGAGCCTGACATCACTGGCATATTTTTCTTGACGCCAGCACCAGAGCCTTTGTTAATGGTGACCATGTTGCGCCAGTCACTCGGGCTGCGCAGCATGACGGAAGCACTGATTTGGTCATAATCGGTCAATGTGCCATCGAGTTTGAGTTGCTTTTTTAAGGCTTTGTTTTCAGTGCGCAAGGTTTGGTTTTGCACCTTGGTTTGGGCGAGATCTTCAATTTGCGCTTTCAGTGATTTGTTTTCGCTGTAAGCATTCATCAAATCGGAAATATCGTCTAAGCCACCTTTGACCCACTGGGCCGGCGCCGACACAATGCGTGCGCCGATGCCGACCACGTCGTTACCCACTTGCTGGATAACTGGGGGCGTACTTTTTTTGTCGCGAACCGCAACAGAAAAAGAGATCATGCCCAAACTCAGCAAAATCGCGACCATGACCACGATCAGTTTTTTATTTGAGAAGAACTTGTTCATGTCACACTCGCTCTCATTCTACGGCTTAGTGTTTCTTTAAAACCTCGATGTTTTTCAGCGATTCACCAGTCCCAATGGCCACACAATCCAATGGGTCTTGGGCGATAAATACTGGCACTTGCGCAGCGTCAGAAATCACTTCGGACAAGTGTTTCAACAGCGCACCGCCACCAGTCAAGACGATACCGTGGTCGATGACATCGGCAGCGATTTCTGGGCTGGTTTCTTCCAAGGTTTCTTTAACAGCATCGATGATCGCCAAAACGGCTTCATTGATGGCATTGGCAATGTCAACAGCAGTCACTTCCACCGTCTTTGGTAAACCGGTCAACAAGTCACGCCCACGAATGGTCATGCCATCGATTTCTTTGGCGCGTTCGATCGATGCCGAACCGATTTCCATTTTAATGTCTTCGGCAGTGCGTTCGCCGATCAGCAAGTTGTATTGTTGGCGAACATATGAGATCACGGATTCATCCATTTTGTCACCAGCCATACGGATCGAACGGCTGGACACGATGCCACCTAAGGAAATCGTGGCAACGTCAGTGGTACCACCGCCGATATCAACCACCATGGAACCAGTTGGATCCATGACGGGCAAGCCAGCACCAATGGCTGCGGCATAAGGTTCTTCGATGACGAAGGCTTCCTTGGCGCCGGCAACTTTGGCGGCATCAATGACAGCGCGCTTTTCAACTTCAGTGACGCCGCTTGGGACACAGATCATCACTTCTGGATGGGCGCCATTGCCACCGAGGGCTTTTTCCATGAAATACTTCAGCATCGCAGCGGTCGTGTCGTAGTCAGCGATCACGCCGTCTTTCATTGGGCGGATCGCGGTCACGTTCGCCGGGG
This sequence comes from uncultured Lacticaseibacillus sp., assembly GCA_934339215.1. Lineage (GTDB taxonomy): Bacteria > Bacillota > Bacilli > Lactobacillales > Lactobacillaceae > Lacticaseibacillus. Next base: position 9,832 of record CAKRHU010000026.1, on the reverse strand, counting down.
TGCGGCCGATCATGGCCCGGGCTTCTTCACCTACAGCGATAATGTCGCCGGATTGTGTGTTTTTGGCAACAACAGAAGGTTCGTGTAAAACGATGCCTTTGCCGTCGACATAAACTAAGGTGTTAGCAGTGCCGAGATCGATCCCGATATTTTTAGCTCCTAATCCAAACAAGATGTTCTCTCCTTCAACGCGTTTCTGTAATGTGGTCTAACAGATTATAGCACAACTTCCATTGACGCTGGTGTCATCGACCCCCAAATTCGCCTAGTTAAGGGATTATTTGAAAAAATTTAACCCTTGATGATGCCTTGCAAACGAATAATAATCATGTGCCCCAATGATCACATGATCAAGCACGGTCACACCAATCAACTCACCCGCTTGCACAAATCGACGCGTCACCTGCACATCTGCTTGGCTAGGCGTCACATTGCCGCTGGGGTGATTATGCACCAAAATCAAACTGGCCGCATGGACCTTCAGTGCTTGGCTAAACACCACCCGCGGTTCAGCATCCGCTTGCGCTAAGCCACCCAGCGCCACCGGCATTTCTTGAATCACCTTCAACTGCGTATCCAACAAAAACGCTAGCACATGTTCTTGTGGACTCGCCCCAAGTCTTGGCATCAACTCTGCCGCCAGACTTTCAACGGATAACACTTCGCCATAGCGCTTGGTACTTTGTTCCACCACCCGGCGACCAAATTCGATCGCCGCCAATAACCCTGCCGCTTTGCTCAAACCGATGCCAGAAATAGCCATCAACTGCTTGGCATCGATGAGATTTAAGCCTTGAAAATCTGGAAATGTGCCTAATAATTCAGCGACGATTTGGCTCATCGGGGCTTGTTTGCTCCCAGTGCGCAACAACACGCGATACAATTCAGCATCGCTTAATGCACTAGCACCATTTTGCACAATGCGTTCATATAGATCAGGTTTCATTTCGCTACCCCCTCACTATATAAATTATGCAAATTAGGCATGAATCATCTTTTCAAGTTCAAAAAGATTGTCGATCAGTTCGTCAGCCAGATAGGATCGCGGCGCCAAATCTTGCACTTGGACACATGTCAGACCGGCTGCTTTCGCTGATCGCACGCCAACTGGACTATCTTCAACTGCCAGGATCTGAGCTTTTGGGAGATTCAATTGACTCATCGCCTGCAAATATAAATCAGGTGCAGGTTTTGTGCGACCTTGTTCTCGCGTGATGACCACATCAAAGACATCTGACCAATGGGTATTTTGCAACATATGATGCGTGTATTCAGCAGTTGAAGTCGTCACTAAAGCCAACTTGATTTGCTGGAGTTTCAACGCGCGTAACAACGCATCAGCGCCAGGTTGCGCCAGACTTTCTGGCCGGTCGATCCGAGCGTCAACAAAATCCTGCGTCAATTGCGCAAATTCAGCTTGCTGACCGGGATCGATCAGGCGATTCAATTGGCTTTGAAACTGCGCATCGCTGATCCCCACAAGCGGTAGGAAGTCCTCGCAGGTCAACAGATAACCCATTTGCTGGGCAGCGTGGACATTACCTGCCAGATACAACCGTTCAGAATCCACCAACGTCCCATCTAGATCGAAGCACACCGCTTTAATCATCATCGCTTCCCAATAACGCTTGGCGCACCGCCGACACCAAATACAACGAACCGGTAATGATCAATGGTTCTTCACTCTGTTCTTGCGTATATGCGGCCAAGGCTTCTTGCCAAGAATCAAAGTGGGTAACTGTGTCAGGATAATCCCCAACTTTTGTCGCCCGTGGGGTATCCGGTACTGGCACCAACCATAAGCGATGGTCCCGGCCAGATAACGCCTCAATCATGGCTTCCACGGCTTTATCTTTGAGGACACCGGCGATCACGGTCAATTCTTGTTGCCCAAACAGCCCGTCGAGTGTTTTCACCAAGCCATGAATGCCTTGAGGATTATGCGCACCGTCTAAAATGATCAGCGGCTGATCCGAAATTTTTTCCATTCGCCCAGGCCAAGTGCTGGCTTTGACGCCTTTGGTAATTTCATGATCGCTCAATGGCCACCCCATCTCTTGTGCGTATGCTTTGGCCGCCGTGATCGCCACCGCCATGTTGGCCGGTTGATAACTGCCGACTAATGGCATCGTGAGTTGGCGGATGCGATCATGTTGACTGTAATAGTCAAAGTGCATCCCCCAATCAAACGTCGACGGGTGTTTTGCGGCGAAATCTTCGCCATATTGTTGCCAATCACTATGCATCTCCCGCACCCGATTGGCGACGACCACTTGTGCTTCATCTGGTAAAATACCAGTCACCACCGGAACGCCCGCTTTAATGATCCCGGCTTTGTGGCCGGCAATGCTGGTCAAGGTATTGCCTAATAACGCTTGATGATCAAAGCCGACGCTAGTGATCACTGAAACTTTCGGCATGATGACATTAGTTGAGTCTTCGCGTCCGCCGATGCCCACTTCGATCACTGCCACGTCCACTTGTTCCGATTTGAAATAAGTCAGCGCCAGCGCCGTGATGAATTCAAATTCAGTCACCACAAAACCAGGCTGCTGGGTTTGCAGATCTTGTAAGACTTGCGCCCCATGCGTGGTCAATTCCGCCAAGCGGTCGTCTTCAATATTTTGATGGTCGATGCGCAGCCGTTCGTTGAACCGCATGATAAACGGCGACGTAAACAAGCCAACGGTCAACCCACTGGCTTCTAAAATATGGCTGATGGCATTGGCCACGGAACCTTTGCCATTGGTGCCAGTGACATGAATATAAGCTTGATCTTGTTGCGGGTTGCCCATTGCGTCAAGCAACGCGGTAATGCGATTTAAGGTGCCATCTTTGGCTAAGCGTGGCAGCGCATGAATGTAGTGAATACTGGTTTGATAATCCAAAAAGCTGACCCCCGAGGATTTCGATAATACCTTCAGTATACCGCATTTATCCTACTGACTTTTTGCGCAAATAAAAAACATCGATCACCGCAAAGGCTGATCGATGTTTATCAATTAAAAGACGATAACTGGTGTCCCCAGTGGCACTGCGGCGTATAATTTGGCCATAAATGAAACTGGGTTGTTCACACAGCCATGTGAGCCATGCTTCTTGTACCAATCACCACCGAATTTCGGCTGCCATGATGCATCATGTAAACCGACGCCGGTGTAATCGATCGGCATCCAGTACGATACTTTTGAGGCATAGTTTGAGCCATCATCATTTTTCCCGGTCAAGGTCTTGTTTTGGGTCTTGTTCCAAACAAAATCCACACCTTTAGGGGTATCTTGGCCAGGTTTACCGGTGACGACTGCTGAATCCAAGACCAGTTTGCCATCTTTATAGAAGTATTCGTGCTGATTGGTCACATCCACTTCCACATAGGTGCTACCGATATCTGAGCCATCGCTGTGGTAGCCGGAGCCTTCCCATGACACTTCTTTGGTAAAGTCTTGGCCTTTTTTGATTTCGGCGACTAAGTTCTTAGCCGTCGCCGTTTGTAAAATGGTCCAGCCATAAGTCCCGGCTGGCACGATCACAGTGCCGCGCTTCGTGGACTTAAAGGTCCGCGTTTTGCCATACGTGTTGTAAGTGTTGGCGAGCTCTGCTGTGTAAGCTTCAACTTTCGCTAAGTCCACTTGCACGCCATTATCATAGCTCAACCAGCTTTGCAACTTGCTAGTTGGGATCGTCACGAGTTTGTTCGTGATTTTGACTTGGGCTTTGATGCTGGCGATTTGGGATAATTCCTTGGCGGCTTTCTTCAACGTCGCAGAAGTTGACGTGACTTTAGGCTGGGTGTATGCCGTGGACACGGTAACTGTCGCCTTGTCCGAAGAGACGGCTTTGGTCACGGCGCTCGCTAACTTGGCAGCATCGATTTGATTGCCGGCTTGTTCTTTTTGCACCACGTATTTGCCACTTTCAGCCACCACTTTGGCATCCACTGGTGCTTTGCGGGTTTGATTGAGCTTGTCAGTCAACTGTTTGGTGTAGGCGACTAAGGTCTTATTGCCTGTGGTCAACACCGCTTTGTCTTGACTTTGGGCCAAAACCGTTGCCGATAAGGCCCAAGGGTTTTGCTTTTTAAGCAAAGTGGTTAACGTTTGGGTAAAGTTTTGCTTCAACCCCAACGCAGTCCCTGAGGCAGTGGCGACAGTTTTTGAACCGTCGACTAATTTCAATGAGCTGTTGGTGAAATGGGTCCGCAAGGCTTTGTTTGCTTGGGTCACTGTTTGGTCGCCGACATCTACCCCTAACACTTGAGTCTTCGGTAAAAATCGGTTTTGGTAGTGATGGGAGCGCAATGCATAGCCACCAATGGCTAATAATGCGATCACCAACACGCCGCCAAACCAGACACGTTTATTCTTCATGAATGAGTCACTCCTTGACTGCCAATCCGCATCAACAAAATTCGCAGTAATTATATCACAACTAAACCCTAGACCTAGAATGTGAAGTTTTAACGAAGGTGGCTGCGTTTCAAAGTCTGACTTGGCTAGCAGTTAAACTTTACGCCAGTCTGCATGCGCCCTTCAATTCTATAATACAATTGTTTCAGTTAAATGACAATTATTGCACAGCAATTTGGGAAAAAATAAGGTCAAAAAGTTAGCAAACGCTATTGTGCTTGAGTCAAACGCCCATCGACCATATCATACACATGATCTGCCAAAGCACGCAGGCGCACATCATGGGTCACGATCACCACGGCTTTTTGCCGATCATGCGCCAAATCTTGCAACAATTGCCCAACTTGCATCACCCGCGTTGAATCTAGCGCGGCCGTCGGTTCATCAGCTAACACCACGGCTGGATCTGGATACAACGCCCGTGCAATGGCGACGCGCTGTTGTTGGCCGCCGGAAAGCGAACTTGGATACGCATTGACGAACGGCGTCAGGCCTAATTCTTCTAACAATTGCGTCAAAGCGTCAGCAGACAAGTTGCCAGATTTTTTAACGTGATCAACTAACTTGAATTGTTCGTTCACCGTCAGAAATGGTAACAAGTGATACGCCTGCAAGACAAAGCCTAAATGATTCAAGCGCAGTTGCTCTTTTTGCTTGGCAGAAGCTTGGCCTAATTCAACGCCAGCCACTTGCACATTGCCCTTTGTCGGCGTCAATAACCCACCGGCGATCGTCAACAGCGTACTTTTGCCGCTACCAGACGGGCCTAAGATCAGACTGAGCTCGCCAGCCTTGGCTTCAAAATTCACATCATGTAATACTTGGACGCGACTAGCGCCAGTGCCGAAGAACTGATCGACATGTTCAATTTTTAATGCTTGCATCCTTAGCCTCCGATCACGCTGACAGGGTCAACTTTCAAAATACTGCGCACAGGGATCACCGCACCGAGCATCGCGATGACCACCAATGCTAACGCCACTGCGCCTAAAATCGGCACATCAAAGGCCATCGGCACCGCACTTGGCATCGCCATGGCGGTGACCACGGTCAAAATCACGCCGATCACAAGCCCCGAAATCACCATTAAAAAGGCTTGACTCAACGTGCTTTTAACCAGCACTGAGCCTGGAATGCCTTGGGCGCGCAATACCGCATAGTTTTGTTGTTTTTGCATCGTCAAAATGTACAAGAACACCGCGATGACGATCAGGGAGATCACCATCAAAAAGCCGATCATCATTTCAAAGGTCATATTCTGGGCAGAATAACCAGGTAACTTTTGCACAAAGGTATCCTTATCATATGTATGCAAGGCGGAATTGCCAGCTTTTGGAGCAGTTTTCGTCGAAACAATGGCACTGGCGATCATCGTCGTTGGGACATTCTTCAACGTTGCCCAAGCGGATAAACGGCCATAAACCACTGGCGCGACACTTATTTTGGCATTATGGGTAAAGCCGACGATGGTGTAGGCATGGGCATTGCCGTTGAGCTTGAAAGTATCACCGAGTTTGTAGCCAGATTCTTTAAACGCATCATCGACAACTAATTGGTAACGGCTTTTCGCCAAGTGACCGCTTGTTAACGTGATCTTCTTGGCCACAAATTGGTCGTTATCTAAACCGATAAACGTCCCAGAAACCTGATCATGGCCAGACTTTTTGGCCACGATCGGCGCTTGCGCAATGTAGGCCTGCGACTTCGGTAAAGTACTCGGTGCTTGGGATTTTTGAATCAAGGATTGCGATAAGCTGATATCCGCATCTTTGTTCATGATAATGCTTTGCATCCCCCATGAATTGATTGCATCCGTGTTTTGTTGGGCGAGGCCTAATGCCAAGCTCGTCAGGATAAAAATCAAGTAGCTGATCAACACGATCATCGCGATGATCAAGCCGTAGCGTAATTTTTCTTTGCGCATTTCTTTCAACGCTAAAAACATAAAGTTCCCCCTTAATTATTCGGCAAGTTTGGCCAACGCATGTTTTAAGTTGGCAAGATGTTGCGTCTTGTGTGCTGAGTCGATCAAGCTTAAGCGAATCGTTTCATGGCAAAGCGTCATTTGCGCCCAAGCGATCGGCGGCAGATCAACAGTTGGTTGGTGACTCGGCAACATCGCCGCATTGTGGGCAAAATGTTGCCGCAACAAGTCATGATACTCTGAATCCACCGCCCCATTAACAAAATCCGCAGTCGCTTGATACATGTCGCCGGATTTCGGCACATTACGATGGACAGCTTGCATCACCTGCCCAAACAAATATAAATAAGCATCTTGTAAATCAGAAAAATAATGATAAAACGCTCCGCGCGCAATATTCGCCGTTGAAACGATTCGAGCCACTTGCGCGTCAGCTAACGCATGCGTCGAGAATTCTTTGAGTAAAGCCGCTTCAACGCGCTCTTGTTTTGCTTGCGGGAGGTTTTGATACATTGTGGAAACCATGGTTTTCCCCTTTTATGTATAAATGACACCGTGTCAACAAAACCAGTATACCGTTTGTTGACACGGTGTCAACGAATTGTTCTCAATTTAGTGATACAAATTTCTTTTGTCCAATTTCAGAAACCAGCTCAAGTGAGCCCCAATTTTTTTCACCAGCGAACGCCAGCGGCACCACGCATCCCGACAAGGTTTATTAAGTCGTTGATCCACAATCGCACCGTGCCCTTACATTTGAATTGACGGCCATATCTTGACTATGTCAAGCCTTGGGTGTAAGCTCATAATCAACCTCGAATATCATTATTAAATCAAATCGAGGGCGGAGGATTTTGATGAAAACACCAAAGCACTTATTATTGATCGTGGGGACGGCGTGGCTATTTGATGCCATGGATGTCGCCTTGCTCTCATTCATTATGCCGCTGTTGAAAACTGAATGGTCTTTGACCGGCACGCAATTAGGTTTGGTAGGCGCCATGACGTCTATCGGGATGATTTTTGGCGCTGTGTTATGTGGTCGTTTAGCTGATGCTTACGGTCGCAAGCATGTGTTGATGGGCACATTGATTTTATTTTCTGTCAGCAATTTAGCATTAGCCTTTGCGCCAAATGTCGAATGGTTTATGGCCATTCGGGTGGTGACCGGCTTTGGCCTTGGTGGCGAGTTACCAGTGGCAGCCACCATGTTGGCGGATCACTTCACTGGCGTCAAGCGTTCGCAGATGTTGGTGTTAGGCGATAGCTTTTGGGCTTGGGGCTGGATCGTCGCTAGCTTGATTGCCTTCTTAGTGATGCCGGCTTTTGGTTGGCGGATCGCCGTGGCTATCACCTTAGTCGCCGCCTTATATGCGTTTATCTTACGGGAACACTTACCCGCAGAGCCCAAACACGTTAAAACAGCGCATGCACCATTTGCCGAATTGATGAAGCCAGCACACTTTAAACCACTCGCCACCTTGAGTGTGATGTGGTTTATCGTGATGTTGACGTATTACGGTATTTTCTTGTGGTTACCAAGTGTGTTGACAATGCGCGGGTTTTCGATTGTCAACTCTTTGGGTTACACCTTGGCGATGAGTATTGCCCAACTACCTGGTTACTATTTGGCCGCTTGGTTGATGGGCAAAGTCTCGCGCAAGTTGATCATGGGCATTTACTTAGTCGGCACCATCATCGCCGCTTTGGTCTTTGGCAATGCCAGCTCCACGGCGATGATCTTAGTCGCAGGTGCTGCATTATCCTTCTTTGACCTCGGCGCTTGGGGCACGTTGATTGCCTTGACCCCTGGCCAATTTCCCAAAATTATTCGCGGGACAGCCATGGGGACTGCACAATCGATCGGTCGCATCGGCGCCACTGTTGGGCCATTTTTAGTCGGTTGGTTGTTTGATGCCGGCTTTGGCATTCATGGGGTGTTTGGTTTATTCGTCGGCTTATTGATCATCGCCTTGATTGTCTTAGTCTTCGGCGTCAAAGACGACAACATTGTAGACGTCACAGAATCGCAGGTGGCCGATAATGCCGCTAAGCTATAAACGAGTTGCGCCAGATCTACAACGCTTTTTGGATGAAGATCTCGGTCGTGGCGATCTCACTACCCCACTTTTGACTGGACGCAAAGGGGCTGGGGTGTATCTGGCCAAAACTGCTGGCGTGATCGCCGGTTTACAGATCCCTGAATTTCTGTACCAACTACTCGGCACAAAAATCAGCTATCACCCGTTGGTTCAAGAAGGCCAATCTGTCTCAGCTGGTACGCCGATCGCCGAGGCAGCTGGTGATTTGGCCATTTTATTGGCCGCTGAGCGCTTAAGCTTGAATTTGATGCAACGCTTATCCGGTATTGCCACTGCAACCAAACAGGCAGTCGATACCTTAGCTGACCCTAGCATTCAAATTCTCGACACGCGCAAAACGGCGCCTGGTTTGCGGCAATTTGATAAATACGCTGTGCGCGTCGGCGGCGGGGTGAACCATCGCTTAGGCCTCGATGACATGGCGATGCTCAAAGATAATCACTGGGCGGCCGTTGGCAATTTAAGCCAAGCCATTCAGCTCCTGCACCAGGTGAATGGTCCCACCAAAATGATCGAAGTCGAATGTGAGTCACTTGCGCAAGTTAAACAAGCCATTCAAGCGCATGCAGACATCATCATGTTTGATAACCAAACCCCTGACACGGTGAAAGCTTGGCAACAGTTGATCCCGGCTGGTATTCAAACTGAGATCTCTGGCGGGATCGAACTCAGCAACTTGCATGATTACGCCGGTTGTGGGGTAAACTTCTTATCGTTGGGTTACTTGACCAATCGCGTGGTCAATTTGGATATCAGCTTCAACCAACGCTAACGCTAAAAAGTCGACGACACGTCGGCTTTTTATTTTGCTTTGCACGAAGTCTCCGAGAATCACACATTTTGCGTTGGAAAATCGCAATTTACAGACAAATATTTTTATCGTATTGGCGAAAATCATTGACGTACCGACAAAAATTGCGCATATTAATAAGTAATCGCAATGGTCTGGGGGATCATCGCCATGTTGACAGAATACGCCTTGAATATGTTCTTAGTGGTGATTTCAACACTAGGCTTCATGTCTGTTTATAATCAAATCGATGTCGGCACGCACAAACGCGTCGTCAAACAAAAAACACTGAATAAAATTTCGCTTCAATATCCACAAGTGATCTATATCGGTGCGATGATGATTTTGTTGGCCTTCTTCATTCATGGGACGCATGGAACGTTGGACTGGGTTTGTCGCAACTTGTTGATCATTATTGTGATTTACTCTAATTTGCTATTTGGGAGTATTTGGGAGTTTGTGATCATTCAAGTGATCGCCACCGGCATCTTTTTGATCGAAGCGCAAGTCACAGTTTTGACCAGTCTGGTATTTGTGCTGGCATCGCTGGTGGTGTTTTCCGAGCGCTGGTATGGACCCAAGCTCGTCAATCGCCGTTTTTGGTATATGT
>CAKRHU010000025.1 GCA_934339215.1 uncultured Lacticaseibacillus sp. | reverse complement strand
CCAACAGCGACGGGAGTGGTCGGACTAATTTCAAACCACTGCTTGGTGGCGCGCGTGCGGTTGGGTATTGGTGATGATCGTCGCCGTCAATTGATTTCGCGTATTGATGAATGATCTGGCGATATTGAAGTGGTACATCTTCACCCATATCTTAATGGGCACCATCAACTTGTTTACCGCGATCAACATGTGGTCGGCGTCGGTTTTGCAATTCGGGCGTTGTGGGTGTTGCATTGCGTACTGCAAAAGCCTACCTACCATAATCGGAAGAAAACTATTTGGTCATAGCGGAGAAAAAAGCGTTGACCCAATAAACCGGTCGAATGCTTTTTCGGTTAAGCTTCTGAATGTTCAGCGAGATATTTTTTTCGCCACTTCGGATCAACTTGAGTGGTGCCAGGCTTAAAGAAGATTTTTTCCGTCCCGGCGTCGTTGGCATGGGCATAGTACCATTTCTTCCAGCGCAAGAAGGCGAGGTTAGCTTGTAAAACTTTGATCTTAGCTTCTAACGCCGCTTCTTGTTCGATCATAAAGGCTTGGCGCTTGGGCAAGGTGTCGTCACCAGCCACACACCACGCCATGAACTGGCGGATCGCTTTTAGCGGAATGGCAGAGCGTTTCAAACAGTCGATCACTTCTAAATAGCCGAGGTCATCGTCGGTAAAAATTCGCTGGCCTTGGGCATTGCGCTTCACGAAGGGGAGCAGTCCTGATTCATCGTAATACCGCAACGTCGCCACAGTGACGCCATATTTTTTAGCCATATCGCCAATTGAATAATTTTTCATAGTTCTCCTTGACCTCAAGTATACTTGAGCACTTATTATGAATTTTGTCGAAGCAATAAGCAAGGAGAATAATTTTAAAATGAAACCATTAATTGTGATCACTGGTGCGAGTTCGGGCTTTGGAGCCGAAATGGCCAAAATGTTTAATGCGCAAAAGCACGCATTGTTGTTGATCGCGCGGCGTGTCGATAAAATCAAAGCGTTACCGCTAGACTTTACTAACGTGCGCGTGGCAAGTGCGGATGTGACCGATCGCGTGGCGTTAAAAGCGGCTATCGATCAAGCTGTCGCTGAGTTTGGGCCCGTTGATTTATTAGTGAACAACGCCGGGGTCATGTTGTTAGGCAATGTCACCTCACAAGACCCGGATCAGTGGCAACAAATGCTCAACGTCAATGTGATGGGCGTGTTAAACGGGATGCAAATTGTGTTACCAGACATGATTGCCCGTAAAAGTGGGACCATCATCAATATTTCATCGTTGGCTGGCAAGAAGACTTTCGTTAATCACGCCGCTTATGTCGCTTCAAAGTTTGGTGTCCATGGGTTGTCTGAAACCATTCGCGAAGAAGTGTCCGGCCATAACGTCCGCGTGGCGATGGTCGCTCCAGGCGCAGCAGAAACGGAATTGTTAGGCCACACGACTGATACCCAAGCGATCAAAGATTACGATGGCTGGAAGCAAACTATGGGTGGGGTCACCCTTGACCCTAAGCACGTCGCTGAAGCCGTGAGCTTTATTTATGAAATGCCGCAAAGTGTCAACGTGCGTGAAATCGATATCGCCGCCACTCGGCAAGATAGCTAAACAAAAAACGCGCTTGACCTGAAATTGTTTAGGTCAAACGCTTTTTTGGTTTGGGCTAGTCTAAGGGACCATCATATAACAATGGTTTACCATCCTGATCCACCAAAGGGGTCAAACTCCCACCACCGGTACCGACTGTAAAAGACACATATTCAACTCGAGTCTGGCGATCACAAACCACATCTACCACATGGGCCCCGATCATGGTACTTTTTTCGATGATCACAAAGCGCTTTTCAGTTTTTGCCATGAGCAAATCTCCTGTTGTTTTACCTGATTATTGCCGATGTGCGCTTTGAATGCAACTGATTTGAAAAGTGGTAAAACTGGGGAGTGCTGTTAACACTGAGTACCTGCTAAATCTAAACCGATCCCTCCTTGGTTAGAACCAACTGATCACTTGGTGGATCAAGCCGCTATCCCAAAAGACGTAACAGCCAATGGCGATGTAGCAAACTTTCATCAACTTTTCACCATAGCGATCCATGATGTGGGTGACCGCCGGTAGTTCGGCGATCAAATTGATCACGCCCACGATGATCACCGTCAATGCCGTGATAAAAGCCAATGTGAGGCCGAATTCAGGCCAAGACTCCCCGGCCAATACCGGTAAGAAAATGGCGAGGTTGCAGCCGGCGCACACAGATAAATAAGTGATCAACACCGTGACCACTGGGGCGTGGGTGCTGTTTTTTTGGTCGGCTTCATCATCATCATCATGCAGCGCCATATAAATCGGCAAGATGCCTAAGATCCCCAAAGCCCACTCAGGCAAGAAGGCCGCTAAGGTTTTACCGATCAAGAAACTGGCAGTCATCAATAATAAGATCCCCAACCAGTAACCCAGCAACACGGATTTGAAGCGATATTGCTTGAGTAAAAAAATTAAGATAAAGAAAAAGTCCAAGTTGACGCTAAGAAATGTCAACGCTAATACCCAATAATTCATGTTATCCCTGCTTTCACGTTTTTCAGTATAGCCGTCCCGCGTGACCGATTCAACGAAAAGTTAGCCAGCCCTAAAGCTGATCAGCAGCTCAGTATCGCAGCCTCGTGAAGTAACGAAGCAGAGATGCGATTATGTACCCGAAGATTAGGGATGATAAAGCGCCCCACTGACGAAGGCGTAAGCAGGTGATACCAGGATTACGCGACTGGAACTCGCACCACCAACTAAATCATACAAAAAAACGTCTGAAACTTTTTCAGGCGTTTTTCGATTCAGTCATTAATTTGATTGCTAAAGCCATGATGGCCTCTCCGTTCATCGTACCGTAGTCGTGATTGGGCATTACCGTCATCGGCAAGTCAAAGCCTTCTGCGGCAGATTGAATTTGACTCAGCATAAAGCGAATTTGGGGGCCGATCAATAACACATCGGGTTTTTCTTTTAGCAGGCGGTTGCGGATGTCTGCGGCGGGACGAGCGACGATCGTGTCATGTCTGCCTAAATCGCGAGAGGCTTGTTGCATGCGCTTGGCGAGAATCGAGGTGGACATACCACCGGCACACATTAATAAGATTTTGGACATCGCTTTCACTTCCTTGAGGTGAGTATACCGCAAGATTTAGGATTAAGCGGGCTTTTTTGGAGCGTTTGGACAAATCTGTGACCTTTTGCTTTGAAAATTGTCCGATGCCTGGTGACCAGTGTGATATCCTAGCGACGAGGTGAAAACTTATGATCAAAATCATTGCCATCGATATCGACGAAACATTACTGACCAATCAGCACCAACTGTTACCATCAACAATCGAAGCCATCCATGAAGCCCACGCCCAAGGGATCAAAGTGGTGCTGTGCTCCGGCCGACCACTGGCGGGATTACTGCCATGGTTAAAACAACTCGGCATCGACGGCCCTGATGAATATGTGGTGACTTACAACGGTGGTATCGTTCAAAGTGTTGCCGGTGACATTATTTCCAAGCACTTGCTGGATAATGCGACTTATCGGCGGTTGACTGAGTTTGCCAAGTTACACAGCGTGCCATTCAATGTGTTAGATGATGAAAGCAATATTTATACCGCTGATCGTGATGTGAACTGGGTCATTGTGCAACAAGCTGCTGAAAATACAGCCGGGTTATATATTCGGACACCAGATGAATTGCCTGAAGATTTTACCATTACCAAAGGCTTGTTTGTCGGCGATCCTGATCAACTTGATGCGATTCAACCAGCCGTTGCGCGTGAATTTGCTGATTGTTATGTCGTACGCGCTGGCCAGCCATTTTTAGAAGTGATGCATGCCAACGTCAATAAAGGTGCAGGGCTGCATGCGTTGGCCCAAGCGCTGAACTTCACCGCTGATGAAGTCATGGCCATCGGCGACGAAAGTAATGATATTCCGATGTTTGACTATGCAGGGTGCGCTGTAGCCATGGGCAATGGTTCTGATGCCGCCAAAGCACACGCTGATCATGTGGTGGCGACCAATGATGAAGGCGGTGTGGCTGAAGCGATTCGTCAATACGCATTGCGTTAAGGAGGCTAACTGATGAGCGTGGCTTATGAACAAGTGCAGCAAATGCCGCGCTTGCCGTTTAAATATTATGTGCATGACCCGTTGACCAGCATTGATGTGGCGCCGCATTGGCATCCAGAAATCGAATTGAATTTTTTGGTCAGTGGCGGCGACTTAACATTTGTCACCAATGGGCATACCACGGTGTATCATCCCGGCGACGTGTGGGCGGTAAACCGCCGCGTTAGCCACAGTGCCACTGGGGATCCCACGAAGTTATGGGATGAGTTTGGTTTGATCATCGATGAGAAATTCTTGCAGACGCGCCTGCCAGCTTCAGCGAATTGGTATCTGCACTTGCAAGGTGGGCAATCGGCTGCCTTAGCACCAGAAGCTTATGTCGAATTCAAAAAGCATTTTTTGGCGATCCGCGCAGAAATTGCTGGGTGTTTATCAGATAATGCGCGGCTGATGGTGTTGAGCCATTTTTATGCGATGCTGGTGCTACTCGATGAGCATTTTGCCACAGCCATGAGTGCCCAAGAAATCACCCCGAATGCCAACTTGGTGGATGCCGTGATGGTGAAGATCAATCGTGATTTCGCAGATGCCTTGTCTAGCGCGCAACTGGCCAAAGATTTCCACGTGTCGCAAACCACTTTAAATCAACAATTCAATCAAGCCCTACAAATGCCGGTCAATCAATATATTCGCCAAGTGCGATTGATCAACGCGCGCCGCATGTTGTTAGAATCTGATGCGACGATCGATTACATTGCGACGCAAACCGGTTTTGGTAGCGTGAAGAGTTTAATGCGTAATTTCAAAGCTTGGAAGCAAGTGACGCCGACTGCTTATCGCCAAGTGGCACGCGATCATCCTAATTTTGACACCACTTGCTTTTAAAAATGACCACTGTTGATCAGCAATCTTGGTATGATACCGCTTGTAAACCATTGCAGGAGGGTTTTAAATGAGTGAAAAAGCACGCATGTTAGCAGGGCGTTTATACAACGCCAACGACCCAGAATTACAAGCAGCACGTCAACGCGCGCGTCATTTGGTTTTCCAATTCAACCAATTGGCACCAGATCAGCGGGATCTTCAATCCGCTTTGTTAAGTGAACTCTTCGATGTGCCCAGTGGCGACGCTTATGTCGAAGCGCCGCTGCGGGTCGATTATGGCAAAAACACCCATCTCGGGCATAACTTTTACGCCAATTATGATTGCATTATTTTAGACATCGCGCCAGTGACCATCGGCGATAACGTCTTGTTTGGCCCACGGGTCAGCGTGTTGACTGCCGGGCATCCGATCGACAAAGATGTGCGCAATGCGGAATTGGAATTTGGTAAACCGATCACTATCGGTAATAATGTGTGGGCAGGCGGGTCCGTCACGATTTGTCCAGGCGTGACCATCGGTGACAATGTGATCATCGGCGCTGGGGCAGTGGTGACGCGCGATGTGCCGGCAAACATGGTGGTCGCAGGTGCGCCTGCATGTCCTTTACGGCAAATCAATGACAATGATCGGCGCGATTGGCAACAAGCCCAAGCTGAGTATCTCAAGGAGAAAGCCAATGATTAAACTCGTTGCAGTCGATATGGATGGCACGTTCTTGCGTGCGGATCAAAGTTATGATGAAGCGCGCTTTGCCCAACTTTTTGCGGAAATGACCAAGCGCAAAATGCATTTCGTGGTCGCTAGTGGCAATCAATACTTCCATTTAAAAGCTAGTTTTCCTGATTACCCAGATTTGATCTATGTCGCCGAAAACGGGGCATACATTCGTGACGCCCATCAGATCTATCAAAAAGCGGTGTTCACCCAAGCGCAGTTGACCCATATGCTTAATGTGCTCAAAGATTTTCCAACGTGCAAAGTCCTGTTATCAGGTGTGAATTCCGCTTATGTCTTAGCTGATAATGATCAAGCCTTCATCGATGATCGGCATTTTTATTATGATCAGTTGGCGACAGTGACTAGCTTTGACGAGGTTGATGACGAAATACTAAAAATCGGCATCACTTGCCCCGATGATGAAACCGATCAAATCGTTGAAGCGTTGCGTGAACCACTCAAAGGCGTCGCCGAACCGACTTCCAGCGGTCATGGCGATATCGATTTGATCCATCCTGGCATTCATAAAGCGGCGGCACTGGCCAGCTTGGGCAATTGGCTGAAAGTTGACCTTGAAGACATGGCCGCTTTTGGGGATGGCGGCAATGATATCGAAATGTTGAAGGCGGTTGGCTTAGGCGTCGCGATGCAAAATGCCACCCCAGCCGTCAAAGCCATCGCTGATGATGAAACTGCCGAAGATAACGAAGGCCAAGGCGTGTTGAATTATCTTGAACACTTATTGAAATAATCATAGCGTCGAGCCCATATGCTCGGCGTTTTTGGTGTATAATGTTCTTTTCAGAAAGAAGTTAGCCACATTGATGTTCGCGCCATTATTTGAAAACGATGTGCCTTTTGCCTGCCGTTGATGGATTCACGACAGTTGAAAGGATAAACAATTGAAACAAAATAAAATTATCGGTGCCTTGTATTTGAGTTTTGCTGCCAGCATTTGGGGCGGAATGTTTGTCATCGTCAAAGATATTGTCGGCCAGATCCCGCCGATCCAATTGGTGTGGTTGCGGTATTTAGTCGCGGCACCAGTGTTATTGCTGTTTTGTCTCGTGATGCGCATCGATTGGCATTGGCGCAAACAAGATGTCGGGTTGATGATTTTGATCGGCTTGATCGGCAATACCTTGTCGATCGTGACGCAAGAAACTGGGACTTGGCTGTCCAGCGCGCAACTGGGCTCTGTCGTCACTGCGGCGACTCCCGCATTTATGGTGCTGTTTAGTTGGGGCTTGTTGAAGGTGCGGCCAACGCGCGGCGATTGGTTGAGTTTGATTTTTGCGATGCTTGGTGTGATTTGCATCGTCGGCTTGAGTTTTTCCGGGCGCGGCGTGTTGTTAGGCGCGCTGATGTTGATGATCGCAGCGCTCACTTGGGCGTTGATGTCCGTGTTGATCCGCAAAGTTTCGCCTGATGTCAATGCCTTGCAAGTCACCTTAGTCGGCGTGCTGGTCGCGTTGATCACCTTGACGCCTTGGGTGTTGATGCACGCACAAGTGTTGGCTGGGGTGAATTTCTTCAGTTTGCATGTGGGCTTGAGCTTGTTATATCTTGGCGCGATTTCCACAGCATCGGCATTCGTGATGTGGAATGTCGGCTTGCGGAAAATGGCCAGCAACTTATCTGGGTTGTTCTTCTTGTTTCAGCCGATCGTCGGGGCACTGCTTGGTTCAGTATTTTTAGGCGAAAATTTAGGCATCGGGTTTGTACTTGGTACCGTGATGATCGGCGTCAGCATTATTGTTGCCGTGAAAGTGCAATAAACGTTAATTGTCAGTCTGAAACCTCAGGCTGATTTTTTGTTTTCACATCACCTATTTACTTACGGTTGCAAAGTATCTCACGTTTTCGTAGGATGAAGTTATGTGGAATAAAGACAAAATTCAAGCGTTTCGTCAAACGCTATTAAGCTGGTACGACCAAAATAAACGCGACTTGCCTTGGCGCAAAGACCATGATCCTTATCATGTGATGGTGTCTGAGATCATGTTGCAACAAACCCAAGTCAACACCGTGATCCCGTATTATCAACGCTTTATGGCGCAATTTCCAACGGTTCAGGATTTGGCAGATACACCAGAAGACCAAGTATTGAAAGCTTGGGAAGGATTAGGCTATTATTCGCGCGCTCGCAACTTGCAAAAAGCGGCGAACCAAATTGCCTATGACCATGCAGGGGTGTGGCCAGAAACTGCCAGTGAGCTCACGAAACTAGCTGGCATTGGCCCTTATACGGCAGGCGCAATTTCAAGCATTGCATTCAATCAAGTCGAGCCGGCCATCGATGGCAATGCCTTTCGCGTGTTTGCGCGCCTGTTTTGTATCGAAGAGGATATCGCGCAACCTCAAACGCGCAAAGTGTTCGATGATGTCATTCGCCAAGTGATCGATCCCAAGCGACCAGGGGATTTCAATCAAGCGATTATGGATCTGGGGTCTTCTTACATGAGTGCCAAAGACCCAGATCCTGAACACTCACCGGTTGCGGACTTTGATGAATCTTTCAAAACTGGTCGCGTGTTGGAGTTCCCAGTCAAAACGAAGAAGAAGCCGCCAGTGGTAGTGCCTTATTATGCTTTAGTCGTACAAAGCCCAGCAGGCTACTTATTTATTCAGCGGCCAAAGACGGGGATGTTGGCTAACTTGTGGATGTTCCCATTGGTCGAAGCATCAGACGTGGAAGCGGCAGGGCAGGCGTTTGAACAGCTGAGCGGGCAAACATTAATCTTTACGGATCCGCAAAAGCCGTTAGTCAAACATACCTTTACTCATCGCCAGTGGCAAATGACATTGTTAGTGGCTGAATGCCAGCCGTTTGATGTTACCCAGCTCAATGGTCAGTGGGTGCCGCGGACCAAAATCAATGATTTGGCGATCCCAACCGTGCAAAAGAAATTACTCAAGGAGGCTCTAGCCTGATGAAAACTTTAATCGTGGTGGCGCATCCCAAAATCGATGATTCCAGCTCGCAAGCCTTTTTCAAAGCTGGGGCAAAGTTAGTTGAAGATGCGACTTGGCATCCATTAGTTGAACCGTTTGACGTGCTTGAAGAACGCGCACTGTTGATGGAAGCAGATCGGATCATCTTACAATTCCCATTGTATTGGTACCAAGCACCGAGCAGTTTGCCCAAATGGTTGAATGAAGTGTGGTCTGTCGATTTTGCCAGCCACTTGCAAGGCAAACAACTGGCCGTGGTGTTAACGCTTGGCCGGCAACTGCAAGATTATCAACCGGGTGCGGCAGTGGGCGTGACCTTGTCTGATTTGTTATCGCCTTATGTCGCCTTGGCGAATACTTGTGACATGACTTGGGTGCCGCCATTGATCGTGGCGCAGTTTGCGCGGATGACTGAAGCTCAGCGGCAAAGTCTATTGATCCGGTATCAGCAATTTTTGAGCTTACCTGATACTCATTTTCAAACTATTAGCCAGTGGTGGATGGACCAACTCAGTAAGCGCCCAGAAGCAACCCAAATTGCAGAAACGTTGAAAGAGCGCCAAGAGCATTTGGTCAGTTTGCGGCAATCGGTGAAGGAGGCACAAGGCGATGAGTGAAGGCGAATGGTTATTACAAGAGGCTGAACGCTTGGCAGATGCCAGTCAAACTTATGAAGATGTGGCGTTTTATACCGAACTGGCGCATTTTATCGAAGCGCAAGATCGTCGCATCGATCAAGCGCAAGGGGAACTCGATGGGATGCTTTGGAATCACGAAGGCTGGTAAAAAGTTCAGTCATTAGACCGAGGCATGAGCGCTTCAATTTGGTAAGATTAAAGTATCGAAGACCAAAAGGAGTCTCATCATGTTAACGAAAATCAACCAACTATTTAAATCAACCTTTGCCCGGGTGGCGGCTTTAGCAGTCGTCGGGGTGTGGTTTTTAATTCTGCCAGACACTGTTTATACCGTGCTCAAATGGGTGATCGTCGCCGCACTTTTAGCCGCTGCGATTCCTGGCTTGATCACTGGATTAAAACAGCGTCATGCCACGGGTAACGGTGGCTGGGAGTTGACCCGCGGCGTGACATTATTGATCGCGGCTGTGTTAGTGGCGGCTTTGTTGAAGCCGGTGATCAGTATGTTGCCAGCATTGATCGGGATCATGGTGATTTTATTTGGGATCAACAAAGTGTCCTCCGCTAAAAAAGATCAACGCTTCATCAACGTATCACCGTTGCCACAGATCATTTACGGCATCGTGGTGATCATTGCCGGTGCGGTGTTGTTGTTCAACCCATTCCACGCCGTCTTGGTATTGTTTCAAGTCACCGGCGCTTTGATGTTGGTGATGGCGGTGATGGAAGTTGTCACAGCGATTCGCGCCAAACGCAATTAAACCAAAATCAAGCCAGCTCAGAAAAAAATCTGGGCTGACTTTTTTGATATGTGCTTCAAAGGCACAACAAATCCACGAAACAGTTGTCCATTTCGTGGATCTGCGACTTTAACGTCGATTCAATTACGTGCTTGCAGTTCTTGATGTATCAAGGACGTTTCTGCGGGCCTTGGCTTCTTGGGCCTTAACCACTTTGATCGCTAAACAGCTCTGCATTGCCTTTCGCAAACAGGCTTGCCCTTGCTTCTCATGTTGCCATGAGGATGGTGCTCCCAGCAGTTACTTGGTATGAGTCCAATCCGGACCCTTCTATGCCGGCACTCTGAAACCAGAGATCCAGCGGAGCTGAACCGTTAAGCTCAGACGCTGTGGGATCGTCTCTGCAGTTTAGCGGGCACTTCCGCCCGTCGCGAAGTGGTACGATCGACATGCGCTAAGTCGAACACTCCTCCTGATTTTCAGTATACGCTTACAATTAAATTAAAGTCAAGTACTTTTTGTTACCGATCTCAAAATAACTTCTCGTTCATAAAAAAATCCCTTGCTAACAGGAATCAGCAAGGGAATTTCTTTTAGTATTCTGGCTTTTGCAAGTCGTTGGCCCAATGGTTGATCGGACCGAACTTGTGGCCGACAGGAATTTCGTTTTCAATGGCTTTGTCGACAAAGGCTTTGGCGATGCGAATCGCGGATTCGATGTCTTGGCCTTTAGCAAGTTCTGAAGTGATCACAGCAGACAAGGAATCGCCAGTCCCGTTTTTGCGGGTGGTTGGGAAGTAAGGACCTTCCAACCAGAATTCTTTGCCATCTGCCAACAAAATGTAGTCGCGGACCACTTTTTGATCGTCGGAATCATGGCGGCCTTTGATCATCACGTTTTTGGCGCCCATGTCGTGGATCATGTGAGCGGCTTGCTTGATCGTGGCGTCATCATCTAATTTCAAGCCAGTCAAGTGTTCAGCTTCATAGAAGTTTGGCGTGATCACAAAAGCTAACGGGATCAGTTCTGATTTCAACGTTTCAAAAGCTTCAGTTTCCAGCAACATGTTGCCATGCTTGGTGGAAATCACGGGATCCAAAACTAATGGGCCGAAGTCATACTTTTTTAAATTCTTGACGACGGTGTTGATGATCGCAGAGTCTGCCAACATGCCGGTTTTGACGGCACGAATGTGGAGGTCTGCGGCTAAATCGTCAAATTGGTGATCGATAAACGCCCCAGGCATGACCATTGAATCGTGGATGCCATAAGAATTGCCAGCAACAGCAGCAGTTAAAACTAACGTGCCATAAGTGCCGCGCATAAAAAAGCTGTGTAAATCAGCTTGTGCGCCTGCAGAGCCATCTGAGTCGACGCCTGCAATGGTTAAAACTTGCGGAAATTCATTTGCCATGGGATGATACCTCGTTTTTCTAGTGGAGTGACACCATCATACTAGCAAATAATCGGAAAATCAATTAAAAGCACGACGTTGTGGCAAAATTGCCTTCAACCATTCGCCTAAAAACGGATATTTGGCATTGAGTTCCAACACTTGTACGGTCGGTTGCGGATAATGCAAGGTGATCGTATCGCTGTCGGCGTTGGATACCACACTTAAGGCTTCATGGTTTGGTAACGCCAATTCATAACTGCCTTGGGCTTTGCCTTGGCGCATCAAAATCGCGTGGTTGGAGGCGATGACAAAGAGTTCAT
>CAKRHU010000024.1 GCA_934339215.1 uncultured Lacticaseibacillus sp. | reverse complement strand
TATGAAAGCAGTGGCATGATCACGGTCATCCACAACCACGACAGCGGCATGACTAACACCATCGCAGGGATCATATCGGCAGTTGGGAACATCTTGACTTGCACCATCCGGAAACCAGTAGCCAACATCAACACGCCACCAGCAGCCTTGAAGTCGAGGATCATGTTCGGCGTGGTCAATGGGTAGATAAACCCAGCAGCCAAGAACAAAATGAAGAAAATGGTGAACTGAGGAATCGCAATCAAGGCAACCACGTAGCCGAGGTTAGCGGCAAAAATTGCGGCAGTAAAGAAATCAAGGATCGACTTCGAAATTAGAATCGACGTGTCGCCGTTCATCCCTTCAGTCAGCGCCCCATAGATCCCAGTCCCGGAAGCACAGAATAACACGATCACCGTGACCAAAGTGGCATCGAATTCTTTTTCACTCATGCCTTCAGAAGTGTTGGGAATGAATTTGACGATGAACGTTTGCATCATTTTGGCGCCTTTGTTGATCAAATCACCTAAGTGGATCAACAAACCCAAGGCCGTGCCTAAAATAATCGCAAAAATAACAGCAGACATGTTCTTCATTGGGGCGATGGAGAAGATCCCCATGGTCATAGAACAGGCGCCAAACACCATGTTCAGCCCAGTTTTAAAATTGTCTGACATGTGCTTGCCACCTAGTGCGCCAAAGACACCGCCGAGGAGCACAGACAAAGCATTGATGATAATGCCAACTGGCATAATAGAGCCTCCCATAAACACTGCCGTTGCAGTGTGCCGAATTAAAATACGCTCTTTAGTTTATTTGAGCAGGTGCACGTGTTCAATTCGTATTATTGTGGTAAACTATTCCAAAAGCGAATAGACAGCGCTTTACAGGAGGCAAACATGGACATTCGCAAACTCGCGACTTTTGTGGATCTGGCAGATACGCTGAATTATACTGAAACCGCCAGTCGACTTTTCACCACGCAAGCGACGATTTCCAAACAGATCAAATCATTGGAAGTGGCGCTTGATACGGTGTTAGTCGATCGCTCCCATCGCGCGATCACGCTGACGGCAGCAGGCGAGTTGGTGTTGCCTTATGCCCAGCAAATTGTCGCCGCGCAAAAGGAAATGTCAGAGCAACTTCGTGAACAAGCCGCCCAGTTGGGGATGCGACTCGTCATTCGCGCTGTACCGTCAATTTCTTCTTATAAAGGCTTCAACACCATCGCGGTTTTCACCAAACAACACCCAGAAGTTGATCTCCAGTTTTCAGAAGCGGAAACGGCGACGCTTTTGCCAGGGTTGGATCACGGCGACAGCGATGTGATTTTCACGCGCTTATTTGATATTCAACCTTCCAAATACGACGTGATTATCGGCGAATCTGATCATTTCGTTGCGTTGTTGCCTAAAGATCATCCTTTGGCCACCGCGAAGTCAATTCCCGTCTCTGCGATCGCCCATGATCAATTATTATTGTTGAGTGAGTCCACCGGGTTGTATCAGCCAGTGGTCGACATGATGGCCAAAGCTGGAATCACGCCGAAAGTCACTTACACTGGCCAGCGCATCGATTTGATTGCAGGCATGGTCAATCGCGGCATGGGTGTGGCGATCATGATGGCGCGCTCAGTGGATCTTGAAGATTATGCCAATGTCGTCGTCGTGCCGATCACACCAACCGTGGTCAGTCATTTGGCATTTATGCGGGTGCACGGCAAACATAGTGTGGCGAGTGATTTATTTTGGGCGTTTTGCGAAAAACGACCATAGTTCGTAACCGCTTGCAAAATCGATTTAAGTTGTCTACAATTAAACTGATGAGGAAGCGTCAAATTCGCTTTCTCGATCAGCAACTTGGTACAATGGCATTAAAAGGAGGACACACTCATGGCAAAAACTTTTACCTTAGAAGAACTCAAACAATTCAATGGTCAAAATGGTCAACCGGCTTATGTGGCAGTAGATGGCGTGGTTTATGATGTTTCCAACGTCGGCCCTTGGGCTGGTGGCAAGCACCACGGCAATACTGCTGGTGGCGACATGTCCGAAGCTATTACCCATTCACCACACGGTAAGGCAGTATTAGCGAAATTACCAGTGGTTGGGGAATTAGCCAAATAAATTCAATTTCAGCTAGGCTGTTGTGGCCTAGCTTTTTTGTTGCATTCCATTATCGAATAGATGGGCGAAACATTCTGAATTGTTTGCAGACAGCTTTCAGCCGCATAATGATCACCGTAATCTAAAAACGGAGGCAACCAATATGTCTGAAAACACCCCTTACGATTTACGTAAAGTCTTAGACGAAATCAAACAAGTTCCAGGCCAATATCACGAAACCGATAAAGAAATCGATCCTGAAGCTGATTTAGCTGGGGTTTATCGCTACATCGGTGCTGGTGGTACTGTCAAGCGCCCAACTCAAGAAGGCCCAACCATGATGTTCAACAACGTCAAAGGCTTCCCAGGCTCTCGTGTGTTGATCGGCTTGCAAGCATCCCGTAAGCGCGTCGGCACGATTTTACATCAAGACTACAAGCACTTAGGCCAAGCCTTAAATGAAGCCGTGACTCATCCAATCCAACCGGTTGAAGTTTCCAAAGATCAAGCGCCTGCTCAAGAAGTCGTCCATTTAGCCACTGATAAAGATTTTGACATTCGCAAATTATTAGCAGCACCTACCAACACCCCTGACGATGCTGGCCCATACATCACCATGGGGGTGGTTTATGGTCACAGCACTGACGGTAAAGAATCTGATGTCACCATTCACCGGATGGTCTTAGAAGACAAAGACACCATCGGCATGTACATCATGCCAGGTGGCCGTCACATCGGCGCTTTCTTGAAACAATATGAAGCCATCAATGAACCGATGCCAATTACCATCAACATTGGCTTGGATCCAGCCATTACCATTGGTGCCACCTTTGAACCACCGACAACGCCACTTGGCTACAATGAATTACAAGTTGCCGGTGCTTTGCGTAACGAAGCCGTCCAAGTGGTTAAAGGGACAACGGTTAACGCGATGGGGATCGCCCGCGCAGAATGGATCATTGAAGCCGAAATCTTGCCTAATACCAAAATGCAAGAAGACATCAACACCAATTCCGGTTATGCGATGCCAGAATTTCCAGGTTATAACGGCACTGCCAACCCGGCGGTCAACGTGGTGAAAATCAAAGCCGTGACTCACCGTCAAGATAACCCGATCGTTCAAACCACCATCGGGCCATCGGAAGAACATGTTTCCATGGCTGGGATCCCAACTGAAGCGTCCATTTTAAACTTGGTGGATCGCGCGATTCCTGGCAAAGTCACCAATGTTTACAATGCGCCTGCTGGTGGTGGGAAGTTAATGACCATCATGCAGATCCACAAAGATGATATCAACGACGAAGGGATCCAACGTCAAGCTGCCTTGCTCGCTTTCTCTGCTTTTAAGGAATTAAAGACGGTGATCTTAGTTGATGAAGATGTCGATATCTTTGATTGGAACGATGTGATGTGGACCATCAACACCCGCTTCCAAGCTGACCGCGACATGATGGTCTTAGAAGGCTTGCGCAACCACCCATTGGATCCTTCTGAATTACCCGAATATGATCCTGCTCGCATTCGTCAACGCGGGATGTCTTCCAAACTGGTCTTAGATGGCACGGTGCCTTACGACATGAAGCAGCAGTTTGTGCGTGCACCATTTAAAGAAATGCCAAACTGGCAAGACTACTTGAAGTAAACTGCGTGATGCGACAGTGAAGGGAGATTTTTATGAAACGTATTGTAGTGGCCATTTCCGGCGCGAGCGGCACCATTTATGGGATCCGCTTGCTTGAAGCAATACATGCAAATCCTGATGTCGAAGTGCACTTGGTGATGAGTGCTTGGGCCAAGGAGAACTTAGCCATTGAAAACACTGGTTATGTCGAAAGCCAAGTCAATGCTTTGGCTGATCATGTGTACGACCCGCGGAACATGGGCGCTGCGATCGCTTCTGGCTCGTTTCATCATGATGGCATGGTGATCGTACCTAGTTCCATGAAAACCATCGCGGCCATTGCCACTGGCATGGGCGAATCCTTGATTGGCCGCGCTGCAGACGTCACGTTAAAAGAACGCCGACCATTGTTGATCGTGCCGCGGGAATCCCCATTCAACCAGATCCACTTGGAAAACATGTTGAAGTTATCCCGCATGGGCGTGGAAATCATTCCGCCGATACCAGCGTTTTACAACAATCCGCAAACCATCGATGACTTGATCAATCACAACACCATGAAGTTATTGGATCACTTGCATATCGACAACAGCTTATCACCGCGTTGGCAAGGCTTAGCCCAAGCCAAAATGGTGGCACGCGAGGCGAAAAATCATGAGTGATGTGGTGTTTACTGAACACGCTGCCGGATATGGGATGCAGTTGACCTTGACGCGGCAAAGTCAAGATGTGTTGCTGACCTTGACTGGTGGAGATGTGTCCCATTACGGCGTGGTCACGGCAGTGGGGGCTGATGGCTTGCATACCATCGCCTTACCCAGCCGGCCCGGGCATGTCCATCAAGAAGGCGTGCTGACCGAAACCATTGCTAAAATCTTGCAACCGGTGCTGCAAGGCAACGCGATCATCACCGGGGGGATGCATGTCAACGACATTTCCTCTGTTCAAATGCATGCCGCGTTTGCGATGACCAAAGCCTTGGGGCAACAAGCGCATGACTGGCTAGTCGCGCATCCGGTGGCAAAAGTTTCCGAAACTTTCGCGAAATAACGAAACGCCTACGAGGCAAGTACTCATCATTGTACTTGTATCGTAGGCGTTTTAACGTTAGAATTTTATATGTATGTACTCGCCTAGGAGGAAGACTATGGCAACCATCCGCGAATTATGGCAGTTTTTACGGACGCATCGGCTCAAACGTCGCGTGCGCTGGGCTTTGATTGCCATTTTAGCCGTGATTTTAGTGGTGGTGATCGGCGGCGTGGCGGTGAAGGCGCATGATCGCCAAACTGCTACCAGCTCGAGCTCATCATCCAGTGCCGTATCGTCCAGCGGGCCATCAACTGCCGAGAAAAAGGCCAATTTGAAAAAGAACTTACAGGCTTACTTTGACCAGCAAACTGCCGGTGGCAAAGTCCAATTGAGTCTTTATAGCTTAGACCCAAAACCCGGTTCCCCTGCCGCCAAAAAGCCCAACGGGGTGATCGACGGTAAAGGCGTGCAAAACGTTGAATCTCAAGGCGATACCAAAGTGTTGTCGGCGTCGACGTATAAACTTTATATTGCCGCTTACGTTTGCCATCGCCTGGAAAAAAAACAAATGTCTTGGACGTTGACGGACAAGCAGAACTTCGATGCGATGATCGTCAACTCAGAAAATGGCTTTGCCCAAACCATTCTGACCCGTTATGGCAATGATACGGTGGATCAATATCTGCAGTCGATCGGTTTAGGCCAACCATTCTCCGGTGATTCAGCTGAAACCACAGCGAACCAACTCGTCAAAGTTTTACAAATGCTTGACGCTGGGACTGGCCCATTCAAGAATCAAACACTGCGGGCCCGCCTACTCAAAGACATGGGCAAGCAGATCTTTCGTAACGGGATCCCAGCAGGGGTCAAATCCGTTGATGCCAAAGCCAAAGTGCAAGATAAAGTTGGTTTTTTGACTAATACCAACAATGATGCCGGTATTGTCACCACCAAAGATGGCCACCGCTATATTTTGGTGATCATGACCACCGGCCACGAGCAACTTGATTTCTCACAAATTAAAGCCATTGCGGCTCATGTTCAAACGCTGATCGACACCCACCTTTAAGGAGCGACATCATGTTTATCTTTTTTATTGATTTAGGGCATGCCTTGATCATGCCACTGCCGCCGCCAACTGTGGTGTCGGCAGTCGTAAGAACCCGCGCTTAAGCGCACAAGGAGAATAATAACCAATGGAAGCTATTGAATTACGTGCAGGAATGACGTTTGAAAAAGACGGCAAGTTGATCAAGGTCATCGAATCTAATCACCACAAGCCTGGTAAAGGCAACACTTTGATGCAATTGAAGTTATATGATGTGCGCGCAGGATCCACTGTGCAAACCACCATGCGTCCAACTGAAAAGTTGACCCCAGCGATTTTGGAAAAGAAATCTGCCCAATACTTGTATGAACAAGATGGCATGAGCTTTTTCATGGACACGGATACCTACGAACAATACGAATTGCCTGACGAATCCATCGAGCATGAACGTTTATACTTGTTGGAAAACGCCATGGTTCAAATCGAGTTCTATGGGACTGAAGTGATCGGGATTACTTTGCCATCCACGGTTAACTTAACCGTGACTGAAACCCAACCAAACATCAAAGGCGGCTCCGTCACTTCTGGTGGCAAGCCTGCTACGATGGAAACTGGCTTGGTCATCAACGTCCCAGAATTTATCCAATCTGGTGAAAAAGTTCAAATCAACACCGCTACTGGGACTTACCAAAAGCGGGCTTAATCAATTTGCAAAAGCCTTGAAGGCCAACTTCAAGGCTTTTTGTGTGGCGTGAAAGCTCAGGATCGATCGATACCCTAAAAAAATCGTTAGCTTTGGCTGATTTTTTGCGGAAAGTTTCCAGACCAATTTTCTGAAACCTGACATTGTGATGCCCGCTGAAGGTGACAAACTCCGCGCCACGGCACCAGCACGGATTATTGTTGATGAGAGGTTAATTAACAATCGGTATGGCCCAATGTCGCTTGCGTAAATGTCACATAATATCACAGAATCCTTTGACGGATACCGCTTCATCAACTAAACTTAGTCCTGTTATCAAATTATTTTTGTAATTGGTCTAATTCTCAATGGAAGAAGTGGTTCGAATGAAAAGTTACATGCAACGCATGGGGCGCTCGATTCAGTTGCCTGTATCTGTTTTGCCTGCTGCCGCCTTGCTGGTAGGGATCGGTCATTGGCTCCCTGAAAAATGGGCAGCCGCACAATTTCTCATGGCTGGTGGGAATGCTGTATTAGGGATTCTGGCGTTATTATTTGCCTTAGGTTTGGCTAGTGGGATGTCCAAAAATCAAGACGGGGCATCGGCTGTCGCCGGGCTGGTGGCTTACTCCGTCCCAGTGGCAGTGCTGGCGCCGGCATCCATTGCCACGCTTGAAGGCATCAAACAATCTGCAGTTGATCCAGCCTTTTCCGCAATTTCTGGGAATGTGTTCATCGGGATCTTAGGTGGGTTGATCGCCGCCGCGTTGTACAATCGCTTTTCTGAAACCAAGTTGCCGATGGCGCTGAGCTTTTTCTCAGGCAAACGCTGTGTGCCGATTTTAACTGCTGGTGTGATGTTATTGATCAGTCTGTTGCTGATGTTCATTTGGCCACCGATTTATAACGTGCTGGTAGCTTTTGGTAAAATGATGGTCAGCTTAGGCGCAGTCGGTGCCGGGTTATACGGCTTCTTCAACCGTTTGTTGATCCCAACTGGCTTGCATCAGGCGTTAAACTCTGTATTTTGGTTCAACATCGCCGGCATCAACGATATCGGCAAGTTCTGGGCTAACGCTGGGACGAAAGGCGTGACTGGTATGTACATGGCCGGGTTCTTCCCGGTGATGATGTTTGGGCTACCTGCCGGGGCGTTAGCGATTTATCGCAATGCCAAACCGGAGAAAAAAGCGCAAACGGGGTCTTTGATGTTAGCTGGCGCGTTTGCCGCATTTTTCACTGGGGTCACGGAGCCGCTTGAATTCTCGTTCATGTTTGTCGCTTGGCCGTTGTATGTGATCCATGCGGTATTGACCGGGTTAAGTTTGGCGTTTGCGGCGTTCATGCACTGGACGGCTGGGTTCACCTTCTCGGCTGGGTTAGTTGATTTCATTTTAAGTTCGCGGATGCCGATCGCCGACATGCCTTATATGTTGATCGTGCAAGGTTTGGTAATGGCAGTGATTTACTACTTTACCTTCGACTTTGCCATCAAGAAGTTCAACTTGATGACGCCTGGACGCGAAGTAGATGTTGCCACAACGACGGCAGATGTGGCTGAAACTGTTGGCGATGACAAGTATTCCTTGAAAGCTAAGCGCATTTACATGGCGTTAGGCGGGTTTGATAACTTGTTGGTCGTTGATAACTGCACGACGCGTTTACGTTTGCAATTAGCTGATACTAAAAAAATTGATGAACCTGCGATCAAAGCTGCCGGGGCGGTTGGTGTCAATGCCATCGACCAGCGCAACTTGCAGATCATCATCGGCACTGACGTTCAATTTGTTGCTGATCCGCTGAAATCCTTAGTTGAAGCCAAGACGCCACTGAACACATTGACCGCTGATGCGATCAAACCAGTACCTTCAGTGGCAAAACCGGCTGAGAGCGCGTCAAAACAAACCGTATCAGAAAAAGTTTACAGTGCGGCTACTGGTGAATTAGTTGATTTGACCAAAGTTGCCGATGCCACTTTCGCGCAAAAAATGCTGGGTGATGGCTTCGCAATTGAACCAAGTGATGGTAACATCGTCGCGCCAGTCACCGGTGAAGTCACTGCAGTATTTCCAACTAAGCATGCGGTGGGCATCACGACGCCTGCAGGGTTAGAAGTCTTGATCCACATCGGTATCGACACGGTGACGCTTGAGGGCAAACCATTTGTGGCGCAAGTTGCAGTGGGGGATCAAGTCAAGCACGGGGATCTGCTGGTCACCGCAGATCTTGAGGCGATCAAAGACGCCGGCAAGCCAGTGACGACTATGGTAATTTTCACCAATATGGATCATGTCGCTGCGTTGAAAGACCGGACGCCACTTGGTCAAATTAAAACGGATGAACTGGTTTTAACCGCTGATGCTTTGAAAGATTAAATCACAAAAATGGCCATCCTCGCGCCGGGGGATGACCATTTTTTAATCGGTGGTGATGGCCAAATAAATGGCTAAGCCAAAAGCGGCCAAGGCAATGACCCATCTCACATCAGCCGTGGAGGCATAAATGAGCATCGCCAAACCATTGCCAGTGAAGCTGATAAAGTTCTTGATCGCATTGGTCGTGGCAAAGGGCAAATCCTCAGCCAGCGTCAGGATCGCTAAGGTGATCACGCCAGCTGAAGCGCCGAAGTAGCCGATGTAGATCCCGACTAAAAATAACGCGATGCCTTTGATCAAGGGTTGCCAACCGCGCTTTTTCACCGGGGTTTGATTAAACAGTGAATACAGCATTAGTGCACCAGCAAAGGCGATTAAAATCGGCACCGTCTTTTCAAAGCTTGAAGCTGGCGCGACTAATAACAAGATACATCCGCAAACACTGCCGACTAAAGCCCAGGCCGCATCAAAAATCGTCGCGTGCCTGGCGCTATGTAACTCTTTGGCAGAACTTAACGTCGAGCCAATGCCGGTGAAAATCTGCGCGGTTGTATTGGTGACGTCGGCGGAAACTGGCGGTAAGCCCAGGCTTAACAACACCGGATATGACACCAGCGATGCCATCCCCGCCATACTGCTGAGCAGCCCTCGGCAATTCCGGCGACGATCAAATAATAACAGTCAAAACAATTTGTATCCAAACCACTCTCAACACTTAGAACTTCAGTATACTAGTCTTTGGAGGAATCAAAATGACTGAATTTTATTTTGTACGTCACGGCCAAACCCAAGTGAACTTGCGTAATGCCTTTAACGGCGGCAGTGTGGATGAACCCTTGACTGAATCTGGTTTGCAGGCAGCTAAGGCTTGCGGGAAAGCACTAGCGGATGTCCATTTTGTCCAAGCCATCAGCTCAGATATGCCGCGTGCAGTCACCACGAGTCAGTTGATCTTACACGAAAATCGATATCCCACGCCATTGAACTTGGCGGCAGGCTTGCACGAAATGAATCTCGGCGACTGGGATGGCAAAACCGTTGAAGAAGTGGCAGAACCTGAGGCTTTAGGCGTTTATTTCCACGATCCCGTCCGTTTTGATCGAGACTATGCGCCAGCACGCCACATTGAAGGTTACGCCAAGACGTTGCGCCGGGCACAGGCGGTGATCACCTCAACTTATGCCGCTCATCCCAGTGGCAAAGTCTTAGTCGTTGCACACGGTATCGTCTTTCAATTGTTGTTGAATACCTTGTTAGGGGTACCGTTTGCCCAATTGCGGGAACCGAAGATGTTGCGCAATGCGACGATTTCGCAATTGAACACGCAAGATGGGGTACATTTTTCCAAAATATTATGGGATCTACGGCCAACCGAAATTGAAAATAAAAAAATTCTGTTGACATGAGGATTTGATGAGTGTATCTTCATACACATAGCGAGCCATAAGGAGTGTTGATGATGACAACATTGAAACCAACACAGTTGAACAACGCGTATTACTACGGCTATTACGGATAGCGGCTTGCATCTTTGGATGCAAACCGCGTAGCAGGTTTGCATCCATGATAGGCGTAGCATTTTAACATGCTAATCACGTCACATGGATGATCGATATCCATGTGGCTTTTTATTTCCCGGGAAAATAAACCGGCCACATGGATCCTCATGTGGCCGGTTTTTAAATTTGGAGGGAATTTATGATGAAGATGAAGAAGATTTTGGTCGGCTTGACGACCATCGCCGCTGTGATGAGCTTAGCGGCTTGCGGCAAGAAGTCCAGTTCCAGCGATAATGTCACGGTGAAAGTCGGCATTTTACAATTGATCGACCAATCCGCGTTAAACGCCGCCCGCAAAGGCTTTACGGAAGAACTCAAAGCGCAAGGCTACAAAGGCTCGAAGATCAAAATCGATTACGTTAATGCCCAAGGCGACCAAGCCAACTTGAAGTCCATGAGCGAACAACTTAAAAACGACCACAACGATTTGAACTTAGCCATCGCCACCCCCGCCGCCCAAGCCTTGCAAAAAGGCGACCCAGATACGCCAATGTTGTTTACGGCGATCACGGATCCGAAATCTGCGGGCTTGACCACCAGTACCGCGCATCCTGATAAGAATGCGACTGGCGTTACCGATATGGTCGACGTCAAAGGCCAAATCGACTTTACCCATAAGCTGTTCCCCAAGGCTAAGAAAATCGGGTTGTTGTACAACGCCGCGGAAGAAAATTCCGTTTTCCAAATCAAACTGGCCAAACAAGAAATCAACAAGTTAGGCTTAAAAGCTGTTGTGAAGACGGCAGCCACGACTAACGATGTGCAACAAGCCACTGAAACTTTGGCCAGCCAAGTGGATGCCATTTACATTCCAACAGACAACACCGCGGCGGCTGCAATGCCAACTATCGGCAAAGTCTCTGAAAGCAAGAAGGTACCAGTGGTCAACGCTGATGCGACGATGATCAAAACCGGTGGTGTCGCCACGCAAGGGATCAACTACGAAGACCTCGGCAAGCAAGCGGCAAAAATGGCAGTGAAGATCTTAAAAGGCAAGAAAGTCAAAGACTTAGCGATCGAATCCCCTGCAAAGACTGAATTAGTGACCAACGCCAAGCGCATGAAGTTGTTCAACTTGACGCAAGCTGACTTGGATCGCGCCACTAAATAAGCCTGAATTCAATTGAATATTCCTGCCTGCTGAAAATCCCGTTAAAATTTAGCCTTGACAGTTCAGTTTTCCCATAGTATTCTCATTTGCATAGGCGAATGCCTGAGAAGGGGTGTTGAGAATGTTTCACTTACAACCAACACAACTGAATAACGTCTTTTTTACCGGCTTTTTCGGATAGCGGTTTGCATCATGGATGCAAGCCGCGGCTTGCATCCATGATGGCCGGT
>CAKRHU010000023.1 GCA_934339215.1 uncultured Lacticaseibacillus sp. | reverse complement strand
GCGATCGTGTTGACCATAGGCGCCAACCAGCTGGCGCGTCATCAAGGCTTGATCAAATCCTTGAACGCTGTGGAAACTCTTGGCGCAACCAGCTTTATTGCCAGTGATAAAACCGGGACCCTGACCCAAAATCAAATGACAGTGACTGACTTTTGGGTGAACGGCGCTTATTATCACGTTGAAGGCAGCGGCCTTGAAGCCAGTGGGGAAATTTTTCCTGAAGGTGACTACCATGACTTTATTCAAGCCGCTGTGTTGAACAACGAAGCCGAAGTGCGCGTCGACGCTGATGATGAATTGCAAGCCTATGGCAATCCCACTGATGTGGCGTTAGTCGTCCTCGGCCAAAAAGCCGGGATTTTGCGTGATGATCAGCCAGTGGATATTTTACGAGTCCTACCATTTGATTCCACCCGTAAAATGATGTCAGTCGTGATCAAACAAAACGGTCAGTATTACGTCTTGACCAAAGGCGCACCAGATGTGATCCAACAGCGACTGGCCCAACCATCTGATGAATTGCCTGATGTGGTATTACATTTTGCGTCACAGGCTTTGCGGACGATTGCTGTTTCTCAACGCGAAATCACGGAAGACTTAGCGCGCCATGGCAGCGTCACGGAACTCGAGCAACACCTCGACTTGTTAGGCATCGCTGGGATCATTGACCCACCGCGCCCAGAAGTGAAAAAATCAGTCGCGACCTTGCATCAAGCTGGCGTCGCGGTGGTCATGATCACTGGCGATCATGCGGCAACCGCGCGGGCCATTGCATTAAAACTTGGCATCGTCTCTGATCCGCAAGCTTCTGTCATTGAAGGAAGCGCGCTTGATGGCATGGATGACCAAGCCTTATTTGATCTGGTCCCAAGTATTCGTATTTACGCTCGCGTGACCCCAGCGCATAAACAGCGCATCATCAAAGTCTTGCAACAACACGATCAAATCGTGGCAATGACTGGCGACGGCATTAATGATGCGCCGGCACTGAAAGCGGCAGACATCGGGATTGCGATGGGCATCAACGGGACTGAAGTGACTAAAGATGCAGCTGATTTAATTTTGCTGGATGACCGCTTCACCACGATCGAACATTCTGTGGAAGCTGGACGCACGATTTTTGCAAATATCAAAAACTTCATGCGCCATGAGCTCACCACCAATGTTGCCGAAGTATTAGCGTTACTGCTCGGCGTCGCCTTGATGACCCAACAAGTCGGCCATGTTCCAGCGACGACCCCAGTGTTATCCGCCTTGATGGTGTTATGGGTGAATATGGTGTCGGACGCGTTGCCGAGTTTTGCCTTAGGGTATGATGTGCCAGAAGCAGACTTGATGAGTCAACCACCGCGCAATGTGCATCAATCCATTCTGCACGGGATGCTCGGCCGGATCGCTTTGCGCGGTATCGTAATGGGTGGCGTCGTATACCTCGCATTCTTGTGGGCGGCACATGCTGGTATGCAACCAGCCGAAGCGCAAACAGTCGCTTTCTTAACGTTGGTCTTCGGTCAACTGTGGCACGTGTTTGACGCTCGCAGCACGCGCACGTTGTTTCACCGTAACCCGTTTGAAAATCGTAAATTACTGGTTGCCGTGGCTTTTGCGGCAGTTGCCTCGTTATTGGTCACGGTGATGCCATTTTTCAACATGGTGATGGGCACAGCACCTTTATCCAGTGGATTGTATCTTGCTGTGGTGGTATTACCAGCGATCCCGACGCTTTTGATCTCTGGGATCAAAGCGTTGTGGTTGAAAGGCAAATAAATGAAAAAGAACCTGATTACGTTTCCGCAATCAGGTTCTTTTTCAATCTGGCGTCACCTTAACGCGTCGGCACTTTAAACCGATTGGTATGATGGGTATGCAGATAATTCACTTTGGCCTCATAGTCGTTGACGAGTTTCTTGAGATTCTGCTGGCCACGCCAACCTGTATAACCAAACAAGAACATCCCTAAAGCACCGATTCCAAAGATCACACCACCAATGATGGCGACTACCGGATGTGTACTGTGATACAGTGCGAGCAATACAATGCCCACACCACTTAAGACAACACATAATTGAAACCAGTACCCAAGATTTTTCATCATGTGTTTTTGATACGCAACTTCTTGTTCATAGCCTTTACGCATTTCTGTAATGGTCATCGTCTTGTACTGCTCCTTTCTAAAATTAGTAAGTCAAACCAGGGTTGAAGAAACCAAGCAAAACCCCGACTAATGAAACGACAACTAAGATCAACATCGTCCAAATTGCAGAGACATGTTTCTTAGACATTAACCACCAGCAGAACAAGGTCACGGCAACCGTTAAAATGCCAGGGAAGATACTGTCGAGTTTGTCTTGCAAATTCAAGAAGACTTTGCCGTTGCTACCAACTAATTTCAAGGAAGTGGTGACGTTGACCCAAGAAGCCAAAACCCCACCAACAACCATACTACCGATAACACCGATCGCGTGACGGATCGCAGCGCCTTGCTTACCGACTAAGAAGCTGACCGCTTTATCACCGAACTGATAACCGCGGAAGTATAAGAACCGTTGACCAAAGTATGCAATCAAAACCCAAGCAATAATGTAGAAGATCGCGCCAACTGGAGACCCACCTGAAGACATCCCCAAAGAGATCCCTAAGAGAATTGGAATTAAAGTCCCATCGATCAACGAATCCCCGATCCCAGCAATTGGACCCATTAAACCGGCACGCATATCGTTGATGGTTTCACCGTCGATATCTTGGCCGTTAGCACGGGCTTCTTCCATACTTGCTGTGACCCCGACAATCACCGTCCCAAGCATTGGGTTGGTGTTGAAGAACGCGGTGTAAGCTTTGATGGCTTTGACTTGGTCATCATGATCAGGATACAGTTTTTTGATGATCGGCAACATGGAAGCCATGTAACCGAAAGTCTGCATATGTTCCTGAGAAAAGCAGGTCAACGCGCCCCAAAACCACAGATGAAATGAATGACTCAGGGTTTTATGGTCAATTTTTTTAACTTCTTGTGCTTTTTGCATGATCAAATATCCTCCTCTTCATCATCGTCGTCCGCGCCTGCACTTGCAGTTGCTGTTTGCGCACCATCAGATGGACCATGTGTTGAACCAATGGCCATTTCGATTTCGTAGAAGATCACAGCGAATAACAAGGAAACAACTGTGACAGAAACCAAGTTCAAGTGCAGTGATGCTGCTAACGTAAACCCAACGAAGAATGGCACGAAATCAATCGGCTTGGAAACGATTTGACGCAGTAAGATCGCGATCCCGACACATGGTAACATGCCGCCGACCGTAAACAGAGTCTTCATGGCGATCCCGTCCATTGGTAAAGCATCACGCAAAGCAGTAACAGCAGTGGAACCGTAGTAAGTCAACAACATGGTTGGGATGAATGAGAATAATGCATGTGAGAGCCAAGGCCAGCCAAAGTTGACCCCGTATAAACGATCCAATTTACCTTGATGAACATCTTTCCAACCAAATGATTGCCAAACTAGGTTCAAAGTTGCAACAGCATAGTATAAAACCGTCCCAACAGTCCCAACTAAAGTCCCGACAGATTTTGCTAAGTCAGCAGCAGACGATCCTAATGGGTTCATTCCTTTAGACGCAATGGCAACCATTGCCAAAGGGATCCCAATATAAGAAATCGCACGGACATCTGCTGAAACTGTACCACCCGGAGTAACTAACGCGATGTAAACCAACTGCATCGCAACCCCGCAGGCGATCCCGAGCTTTAAGTCACCTAAAACCAAACCACATACCAAACCACCAACTAATGGACGGCCGATCGTGTAATTACCCACGGCTTGACCAGCCATACACGAATTAGAGCACAAGCAGGCAAATAATCCTAAAATCGCAGCTTGTAGCCAACTGATTGTCATAGTATTACCTCCTATTGATTAATCCCTAGTAACCAAACTTAGACTTGAACTTATCCCAACTACCAATGCGTTGATCTGGTAGCAATGCGAAATCAACTTTGTAGCCAGCTTTTTGTAAGGCTTCAAAAGCATCCCCTTCAGCTTGGGTGAATGATTGGTTGTCGCCAAGCTTCACAGTGTTTTCACGGTCATTACCAGGGCCGACATTCACCGTTTTAATGTCACTTGGGACAAAGCCCCAATCCACTAAGATTGTCTTCATGTCTAATGGACTCTTGGTGATCAAGAAATACTTGGTGTCAGAGTTGATCACTTTATCTTTGACATCATTGAAATGTTTCATGGTCCAAACAAAGACTTTCTTATCAGGAACTGCAGCTTTATAAGCTTCCTTCAAAATGGGATTAGTGGCTGCTTTGTCGTTCACGGCAATAATGCCATCGCAAGGTAGTTCTTTGCCCCAACGGGTGGTAATCAAACCATGGATCATCCGATCATCGATCCGTACAAATGATACTGACATTGTTGTTCACTCCTTTAAATTTCGTCATCGTCGTCGTCATCAGTCTGCACTTTAAAGACTTTAACGGCATTGCTAGCTTCCGAAAGCACTTTGGCTTCCAACTCTGAATTATCACTACTATCCTTAGCCATCAATGCGGT
This sequence comes from uncultured Lacticaseibacillus sp., assembly GCA_934339215.1. Lineage (GTDB taxonomy): Bacteria > Bacillota > Bacilli > Lactobacillales > Lactobacillaceae > Lacticaseibacillus. The sequence continues at coordinate 7,338 of CAKRHU010000023.1, read as the reverse complement.
CAAGGCCATCGGGAAATTCATCCCTCCAAAAATCAAGGTATCGGCGAGTTTGCCTCGCTCCCCTAAGATATTGCTGATCGTTGTCAATGGGCTACCGCCAATAATGTCGGCTAATACCACAAACTGACTGTCGTTTGGTAATTGATCGAGGGTTTGTTCGAATCGTTTGCCTAAAGTATCGGCCGCTTCGCCTGGTAATAAACCAACTGCGATCACACTATCCATATTATCTGCGGCAAACATCGACAACGATTGCTTTAATCCTTGGGAGAATTCCCCGTGACTCACAAGAATCAGATATTTCACTGCCAAGCCTCCTTTCATGATTTGATGTGCTACCAAGATCGTACTTTGACGGAAATACTCATCGCTTAGTAGCCTACACTTGGGTATAAGCAATTTGCATGCCAGTTTTTGTCGAAAAATAAAAAACGCTAGTGAGCCGCGTCACAATAGCGTTTTCTTGGTGTAGACCAATTCATTCACTTGTAGATTCAAGGGAACATGTTATCATTTAGTCGACGGAAATGCGACAGTTCCATATTGTGTCGAAAGGATTCCTGAGATGAGAATAGAAGACGTCAAATCTGTGGTTCAAAGTGCCACTACCACTGCATCAACCTTACCTGATCTAAAAAACATCACCACTGAAGCGATCGCCTCAGCCTTAGATTTAAGTCGTAACACCACCAGTCAATATCTCAACGAGTTGTTGAAACAGCATAGTGTCATTCAAGTGAAATCACGTCCCACTTATTTTGCCGATCGCGAAGCCTTTAGCAATCAGTTCTTCACCCCGCGATTAGATGTTTACGCCTCATTAGATGAATTAATGGCGGAACAAGCCAGCAAAGATAATGTGTTTCGTTCCTTTATCGGTAGCGATCAAAGTATGAAAGAAGACATCGATCATATTAAAACTGCCCTTGCTTATCCACCAGCAGGTTTGCCATTTATTTTATCTGGGAGTACCGGTGTTGGGAAAAGTTATTTAGCAGAATTATCCTACAAATACTGTGTTCAAGCTGGGATCTTAAAACCTAACGCACCGTTTTTGACATTGAATTGTGCCCAGTACTATCACAACCCAGAGTTGCTTTCGAGTAATTTGTTTGGCTATACCAAAGGGGCTTTTACTGGCGCAACCACAGATATGCCAGGGTTGCTTGAATCTGCAAATGGCGGGATCTTATTTCTCGACGAATGTCATCGCCTTGATCCTGAAAGTCAAGAAAAACTGTTCGCCTTCATGGATACCGGTACTTTCATGCGGATGGGCGATACCCAAAAACCGCGCAAAGCAACGGTACGCTTAGTCTTTGCCACCACTGAGAATCTGCAAGAAACCTTTTTACAAACCTTTATGCGGCGGATCCCGATCGCGGTTAAAATTCCTGATTTAAACGACCGCTCGAAAATCGAATTGCGTTGTCATATTTATATGGCCTTTCTCAACGAAGCACAGCGTTTGAATCGCACTTTATCAGTCAGCCCTTGGATCATCAACCGGTTGTACAATCTTCGCTACAAAGCCAACATCGGGGAATTGCGCACTAATGTCCGCATTATCTGCGCCCATGTTTTCAGTGAAGATCGTCAAGACCAAACATTGACGGTTTCGACAGAAAATATCGGCAATGGTCTACTGACGAATCTGCTTGCCGTCAACGAACAAGAAACCATCGTCCAACAAGATGTCGTCTTTACGCCAACCAGTCAACTCAGCGATTACTTACGGACTTGGCATGACGATAACGCTCAAATCAACACCTTGATTCGAAAGTTCATTCAGCTGGATATCGACCTCGAACGCAATCGCCTCAGTGCAGATTTGGTCCAACAAAAATTAGCCCGAGAAACTGCTGCTTTGATGGATCAAATGGTACATCAAGACCAACGTTACGAAAACGAATCGCTGAAATATATGACGGCGGTGATTCAACGACTATTCGACTATTTGAATTCTAGCTTTTTTGTCAAAATCAAAGGCAACGCAGTGGTTGCCATCGCCAACTTCATGTATCGCAAACATGACTTTGACGTCACTTTGACCCCAGCAAATGAAGAAAAGATCAGCCATTTGCTGAAGTTCATGCAAGAACATGCTACTGTCGAAAGCCAAATTCTCAAAGCATTCTTGGACTTAGTTCGCACCAAGCTTGATTTTCGTTTAGATGCGATGAATCGCTTATTGCTACTGGGCTATTTATTCAGTTTGCAATTAAACGCTGAAGAGCTCGGTCAGCACGCTTTGATTTTAGCCCATGGCTTTTCCACTGCGAGTTCCATTGCCGACGTTGCCAATCAATTGCTCAATCGTAAGATCTTTGATGCTTACGATATGCCACTGACGGTATCTGTCGATCAAGTCAAAGAATTTCTGATTTCTTATGTCACCAAATATGATTGCAGCAAAGGACTGATCGTGCTTGTCGACATGGGCTCATTGATGATCTTGCCAGAAACATTAGGCGAATTACAAACTGGGCCCTTGTTGTTAATGAGCAATGTATCCACACAAGAAGCGTTGTTTGTCGGCGATATGATTCAAAGCGGCGCCAGCCTTGATGAAATTGGTCAACGGACGCAAAAGGAACTGCTCCCGCAATTTAAACTTACTTATCCGGTGATCGAAAAGAAACCGATGATCATTACCACTTGTCATACTGGTGTTGGTTCAGCACGTCAAATTCAAGCGTTCTTGGAACAAAGCATCCCTGAGTCATTGGATTATAAAGTCGAATCGGTCGATTTCGCCTTTTTACGAGACCATGGTGAAGAAGCACAAATGTTTAAACAATATAACGTGATTGCTGTGGTTGGGACCAATGACCCCAAGCTCAAGCATGTACCTTATATTTCACTAGAGACCTTGGTTTCTTCAGAAGGCATGGATGTCTTGAACACCTTGTTCCCCGATGTCAAAGACCCAGATGTCTTATCCACCATCAATGACAAGCTGATTCAAAACTTGTCTTTGGAACGACTGCTATCCGCCGTCACGATTCTTGACGCCCACAAAGTGATCATCACCGTCGGCAAAATGATTGAAAACTTGGAAGATCGCGCCCAAATTCATCTTTCCAACAGCCAACGTTCCACACTTTACGTACATATCTCCGCATTGATCGAGCGCTTGATCAGAAATGATGAGCCTTTGATGTATGTTCCTGAAGATCTCAACTCGCGGTCACGTGGTTTGGCTCAGATCAAACGGTCACTGAGCGATATCGAACAAACTTACTCAGTAGTTGTCCCTGATGGCGAAATCAATTATCTGTATGACATCGTCTTTGGCGATGATTAAGCACTAAATCAACCGATCACCTCACTGGGTGGTCGATTTTTTATTCAATATCTGCATGACGTTCAAACATTTGTGCCGACGTTTCGTTCATTTGCTTCATCAGCATCAACACCAACGCATCATAGGTCAAAAAACACAGTTGTTCAAAAGAACTCCCCATCGGCTGAATCGATGTGATGCGTTGCTCATCATGTTGAACTTTAGGCGAATCGCCAGGTAACACCAACGTGATATCAGCGAGTTGCGCAATCGTTGATTCAGGATCAATGGTGATCAACCCAATTTGTACAGCATTGCGTTTTGCTTTTTGTGCTAGCGCGACCAAACTCGCTGTTTCACCAGACCCAGAACCGATGATCAATAAGTCGTTGGGATGCGTATGTGGCGTGGTGACATCACCAATCACATAAACGTGTTTACCAAGATGCATCAATCGACTCGCAAAAGCCCTGATTGCAACGCCAGATCGTCCGGCTCCCGCTAAGTAAACCGTCGGTGCTGCCACGATGGCATCAACCAACACTTCAGCATTTGCAACTTTAGTCATGGGAATTGAAGCTTCAAGTTCACGCAAAATGGCCATGAGATTTTGTTGTAATTCATTCATCACGATTTCCTCCGATCAGGCATATTGATGAACTGCGTGACCCAATGCTAGTGCAGCGGCAACAGGATCTGTCGCGTGCAAGATCCCGCCGCCAACAATGATCACATCCGCATCAACTTTTTGATAAGCAGCTACTGTATTCAACTTGATACCACCAGCAACAGAAATGACAGCATGAGCACTGGCTGCTTTCACCGTTTTTAACGCTGCGATCGGCGTTTGCCCTAATGCTTGTTGATCGACGCCCACATGAACGCTGATATGATCAACGCCTAACCCTTCTAGTTGTGGCACTTGATGTATTAAATCTGGCATGCAGATGGTATCCACATATAGTTTTTTGTGATAGTCGCTTGCCGCGCGCAAGCACTCTTTGATGGTTTGTTGATCCGTGATCCCGCACACCGTACAGTCATCAGCCCCTGCCTCAAAGGCAATTTGCGCTTCATAATACCCAGCATCTATGATCTTGGTATCCGCCAATATTTCGTGATTGGGAAAGCGTGCTTTAAAAATCCGCACCACTTCCATCCCTGACCGTAGGATAAATGGCGTCCCAATTTCAAAAATATCAACCGCATCTTGAACTTGTTGTCCCAGTGTCAGTGCCTCTTTTAACGACAAATCATCCAAAGCTAACTGTAGTTTCATCAGCAACCTCCTGTGAAATTCATTTAAACACGTTCAAATTAGCACTTAATGTGCAACTTAGCAACAATAAACGTGTAAGGTTACACATTTATTGAGTTTAATGGCACTTTCTGTTAGAGTCAAAATGATAGGAGTTGATCATGTTGAAAAAAAATGCCGGCAGTACCCGTCAGCAACAGATCCTAGACTTATTGGCTCAGCGAGGCGCTGTCAAAACCAGCGTACTGGCCACACACTTCGGCGTTTCCCGTGAAACAATTCGGCGTGACTTGATTGATTTGAACGCCCAAGGTCGCATTAAAAAATCCTTCGGGACCATTTTACCGACCAATGATTTTGCCATTCCGCCTGTGGCTAATCGACTAAATGCCAATCAAGTGGCCAAAAATGCAATATGTTCAGCTGCCTTCAACCAATTTAAAGATCGCCGTGTCATCTACATCGACGCAGGAAGCACTGCTTTAACCTATGCCCGTCTATATCGAACTTTATCTGACTACACGATCATCACCAATTCCATTCCTGTTGTTCAAGAACTCGCCACTAGTCAAAATCGGGTCATCAGCGTGGGTGGTGTGATCGATGGGATGACGCTGGCCACAACTGGTGATCAGGCTGAACGCTTTCTTCAAAAAATTAAAATCGATGTCGCTATTCTCGGCAGTTCTGGCTTTGCTGGGCATCTAGGTCCAACCAGTAATAGCTTGGAAGACGAGCAAATCAAACAAACAGTGATTGCTAATGCCCAAACATCTGTTGTATTAGCTGACAGTAGCAAAGCAACCACTGCAGCACTGGTTGCTTACACCAGCTGGCAAGATATTGATTATCTGGTTACCGATAATGGCATTGCGGATGCTTACTTAAATAAATTGAGCCCCTTAACTGACGTGATTGTTGCGCCAACAGATTAATCCCCAAATCAAGCCAAGCGACCTCAATTTCAGTAGGTGCTGGGCTTTTTCATTATCGTGTCTTGATATTCGACACATTTTGGCATCATTCTTGCTTGTATCTAATTGAAGGAAGTTTTACCACAATCACAAACGAAAGGATGAGTGGCATGAGTGAATCTCAAGGTTTCCAACTGAATCAATCACAAAGTCAAAGCTTAAGTCTTTCACAAGGCATGCGCCAGTCAATCCTGATCCTTCAACTCGATGCGATCGATTTAACCACTTATCTTGAAGACATCAGCATGACCAACCCGTTGATCAATGTCCACACGACTTTGGATCGCCGACTGCCTGACAGTCAAAATGCGCAACTCGAATCAGAACATCAATCGCTTTTTACTTATTTGCTAGAACAAGTACAACTGACTATGCGGGATACACATTTACGCAAAATTGTGATTTACTTGATTCAACAACTCGATCCTCGTGGCTACCTCAGCTTATCCAATGAAGATATTGCAACTGAATTGAATTTATCAACGACTGAAGCACTTGATGCCATCACCTTATTGCAACGTCTTGATCCACCTGGTGTTGGCGCTAGAGACTTGCAAGAGTGTCTTTATTTGCAAACAGAACAAGATCCAGATCAAATTCCTGAAGGGATCTTAGCACTGCTACAAAATTGTTTTGAAGATCTCGTCAAACATCGCTGGCATGATATTGAAGTTAAGCTAAAGCTTTCGCGCAAACAAATCGACGCTTGTGTGGCTTATATTCAAACCTTAACGGCCAATCCCGGTATTGCCTATGGACGACCGCAAGTCGAATACATCGTTCCGGAGCTCCGGTTATCAATGAAGAACAACAAGGCTTCTTTATCCTTGAATCGTCACAGTCAGCCTGAATTGATTTTCGCCCAAGCGACTTACGATCAACTCAATGCCACTGACGATGCTGAAGTTCGTCGCTACTTACGGGAGAAAAAAGATCAATATCAATCGCTTGAATATGCCATGCAACGCCGTCAAGAAACGTTGATCATGATCGGTCGTGAAATTATTCGCGCCCAATTTGATTACTTTAAAGATCCCAGTTTGCCGTTGGCGCCGCTCTTATTGCGCGACATTGCCCAACGACTCCAGCTATCAGAATCCACGGTTTCACGAACGATCAATAACAAGTATCTACAAACAGCGTCTGGCGTCTATCCGTTAAAAATGTTCTTTTCTCGCTACAGCCCTGCCGCTGGCGGTGAATCACGTTCAACGGCACAACTTATTGCCACACTTAAGCAAATCGTTGAAAAAGAAGATCCTGCAAAGCCTCTTAGTGATTCGGCATTAGCTAAGGTGCTTTCTGATCAAGGCTTTGTGGTTGCACGGCGGACAGTGGCCAAGTATCGACAAGTTGCTGGTATCGCCTCCGCTAGAGATCGGAAACGACGTTAAAATATGAACTGAATTAAAATAGCACACTGATCAATGTTCCTGATCGGTGTGTTATTTTCGTTTGTCGGCTTACTTGTATTCGACGTTATTTTATTTTCTTTGTATACCATTGTAGCACCTTCAGCGCCGCATTTTCTGCACTCGCCGGCCACATTTTCTTCGGTGTATCTGCGACTGTCACCCATTCAGCACTGGCTAATTCATCAGACAGCGACAATTGCTCATCGGTGACCTCAACAATGAAACCATGCATCATCATTTGATGTTTGGGCAACCAATACGTGCCAGCATAATCGATGCTTTCGCCCGTTAAACCTAATTCCTCTTTCACTTCGCGCAAGGCGGCAGACTCAGCATTTTCTCCTGGTTTGATATAACCGGAGATCAGCGATTCATACCGTTCAGATAAGTAAGGCATTTTCGCCA
>CAKRHU010000022.1 GCA_934339215.1 uncultured Lacticaseibacillus sp. | reverse complement strand
CGATATACCACGATCCCAATGCCAAAGGTAATCACATCCGCCACCGCTTGCGCAAAAATCACACCATGCAAGCCTAACATAAGCGGTAACACCAGCATCACGATGAAGAACACCACGCCTTGACGGGAAATCGCCATGATCAAGGCGCCAAGTGATTGACCAGTTGACTGAAACACAGTGGTAAAGACTAAAATTGCCCCGATGAATGGCGTCGTCATTAACAACGCCCGCAACATCAGACTCCCTAAGGACACAATCTCCGGCGTGTTCATAAATAAGGCGACCAATTGTGGCGCAAAAATCATCAACAAGGCTGCGGCGACTAAGGCATAGCCGATTTCCACTTTGAAATCATACTTCAAAATGGCTTTTAAGCGATCATAATTTTTCGCGCCAAAGTTATAACCGATCAGCGGTTGAGCACCAAAGGCAAAGCCGACCATCACCAGCATCACCACCATGTAGATCTTTTGCGTGATGCCCATCGCGGCAACGGCATCAGAGCCGTAATGCGCCAAATGCGAATTCAACAACGCAATCCCGAAACTTTGCATGAAATTCGTTAACGATGCCGGGATCCCAATGGCGACGATTGCCCAAAAGGCTTTGGTATCGACATGCGCCAGTTTTGGCACCACGCTTAAATATTCAGTTTTGCGCACCGTAAACCAAATCAACAAACCGGTATTCAACATGTACCCGATCACATTGGCCAAACCAACACCAGTCGCACTCCAATGCAACCCAAACAAGAAAATCGGATCCAAGATGATGGTCAATGCACATCCTGCCGCAGTGGCGATCATCGATTGTTTGGCCAAGCCTTCGGTGCGAATGATATTGCCCGGAACTAATGACACAATAATGAACACCGCACCAATGGCCAACATCCGATAAAAGCCGCCAGCATATCCTCGCGTTGAAGCTGTTGCCCCAAGTATGCCTAAAATCGGTTGCTCAAAAGCCAACATCAAGGCAGTGACGAGTAAACTTAAAACGATCGCCGCATAAAAACAAAAGCTCGAGGCCCGTTTCACCTTTTGATAGTCATGCGCGCCCATCAGCCGTGAGATCAAGGCACTACCGCCTAAGCCAAAAATATCGCCAAGCGCCAACATGAATGAAAACACTGGTGTGCCTAACGCGACGCCTGCCACTAGATCCGCATTACCCGTTTGCGCAATAAAAAAGGTATCCGCTAAATTGTAGATCATGCTGGCAACCATGCCGATCACCACCGGTAAGGCCAGTTGCATATACGCCTTAGGCACTGGCGCATGTTCGAATAAGTCGTTCATCTCAACAATCCTCCAGTTTAACGATACCGTAAAGCAATTTTTCATGTAAGCAACAATTCCAAATAAATAGCGTCCGTTTGGAAGCGGCCGCTATCTTGGGTGAACCTTATTTTTTCTTTTTGCCGATGTTTTTGATCGTGTTGGGCAAGTTTTTCATGATGTTTGGGAAATTCTTGATCGCCGCCCCAAGCACTTGGAAGAAGCTCAGGCTCTTGACGATGTGATCCGCTGGGATATGTTCCCGACATGCCCGCAATAAGGCTTTGGGATCATGGGCTGCAAAGGTGTAAGTCCCATTTTTCTTGGTACGCACGGCAAAACGTGGGATCCATTTGCCGCCGAACATGATCGACGCGATGATCACATCGACTTCACGCCATGGCAGTTGGATGTAGTTTTTCGGATTACGGTCATCGTAAAATTCAAACCCATTGTTGCCGACATAGATCATGCCGTAATCACCGAGGCCCATGTACGAGGTGCCTTTGGTTTCATGTTCAATTTTGGTGTTCAGTGGCTCTACCTTGAAGCCACTTGCATTGATTCTAACTTTTTCTGCCATTGATTTCACCGTTTCCCCTATTTGTCTGTGTCTATTATACCAAAATCAGCGTTAGATGAAAGCGCTGAACGTTTCGCGTCATGTTCGCCGATTGATACCGGTATCAAAGCGCATACATGAGATAATAGAAGAAACGCGTTGGAGGTTTATCAAAATGCAGACAACCACATTAACAAATCAACATGGCGTCTCGATCACCACAATGACGCAAGGGGCAACCTGGATCAATTGGCAAAAGCCCAGTCCACATGGTCGGCAAGATTTGATCTTAACCAGCGAACCGCAAGTCTATCTGAACGACTCAAGCCATCACGGCCACAGCATCGGCCCGACTGGCGGACGCATTCCTTTAACCTTTCAATTGGCCGGGCAAACCGTTCATGTGCCAGATACTGGGGATGGCTACAATATGCACGGCGGACCAAATGGCTTTGATACCGTGAACTGGGAAGTCATCGTCGGGTCTGATACCGTCACTTACACGCATCAATTTCCCGCGATGATTCAACCTGGCACGTTGTCGGTCACGATTCAATATCGCTTGACTGACGACGATGCAGTGGTGATCACTTACACTGCCACTAGCACGGCGCCGACGTTGTTTAACCCGACCAGCCATGTGTACTTTAACTTAGGGACGACCAATAACGTTGACGATCACCAACTGCAAATCAATGCGCATCAACGCATCGCGACTGCGGCCAATAAATTTCCTGAAGCGCAGAACTTACCAGTCGTCAATACTGGCTATGATCTGCGACAGTTAACACCCCTGGCTTCAATATTCGACGCTTTAAAGGATATCCCTGAACGCGGACTTGATGATATCTATTTACTAGATAACCCCCGCCTTGCCGCAACCTTGCAATGCGACGATACCAAAATTTCAATTTCAACCGATCGCAACGCATTAGTCGCCTATACCGCCAATAATTGGGATGATGCCTTATCCTTGATCGGCAAAACCAGCGGTGATCACATCGGCGTCGCCTTAGAACCGCAATACGATCCGCGCGATTTAGCGGCCTATACCTTGATGCCTGGCGATACTGCTGAGTATCAAACCACTTATCAATTGCACTAAAACTGGCGCAATGATGCGTTGCACCGTAATTTTTTGGTTGCGTTTTCACCCTGTAGGCTTATGCTTAAGCACAGGGGGGATCTGTGATGGAAAAATGGCGTCGACTGCCAGTGATCTGGCAAGTGATTTGCTTTGCGCTGTTGTATGAAGTGATTGGGGAGTTAGGGTTTAGTCTGCTATTTCGCACCATCATCGCGCCTGGCACTTTCATTGCGCCAGGCATGGTAAGCTTAATGGTTTATAAATTATTTGCACTGCTATTAATTTTCGGCATGAATTGGCTGTTTATCGGTCAAAAAATCTATTTTGCCAACTTTCGGCCGCTGACATGGGTGTTGTTGGCCATCGTCTGGCTCGCCGAAAGTGCACTGCTGGTCAGCATTCACGGCGTTGATCACTTGCCTTGGGCGATCATCATGGCTTTGATTCCAGGCGTTGTTGAAGAAATGGGCATGCGTGGCGTGGTGTTCGGCGCCTTGCGCCAACGGCTAAAAGGCAGACATGCTGGCCGTAATGCGTTTTTAGTTTCGGCTGGATTGTTCGCACTGCTGCACTTGGTAAACTTATCTGGTGAAAGCTTTTCAGCGGTTTGTGTGCAAATGATCAGTGCCTTAGGTGGCGGTTTGTTGTTTGCGGCGTTGTATCAGCGCAGTGGCAACTTGTTGTCTGCGATGGCCTATCATTTTTCATTTGACTACCTCACAGTGGGCATGGGGACACCTGGCAGCCATCCTGCTGGCGGCTTTCAATTGACGACCATGATCGTGGTGTTAGTCGTGTTTGTCATTGAAGCCGCGCTGGCTGCGATTTTGATTCATGCTGGCAAACCCCAGCGCCGCAATCGCTTGTTACCAAAACTTGGCTTATAAGTTGAAGCCATTCAAAAAAGATGCTGGTTGCAATTGACGCAACCAGCATCTTTTTACATCGGCTGAATCGTGGCAGCGGTTTGCGTGACTTCTGCCTGATACCACTGGCCGCGCAAACAAACTCTAAAATGCACTGCCTGCCAATGGCTCGGCAAATGACTCGCGACAGTCGGTCGACCGTCCACTTCCTGCAACCCGCAAAAGCCTTGCACCACGTCCATCCACGCCCCACCGTTAGCCGCTGGGTGGGTGCCGCCGATATAAACGCCACCAGCAAATTGCTTGGACTTCCCGGTAAGGTCGACGGTAGCCGATTGCATAAAGAAAGGATAGGCCCAATCTGCTTTGCCAATTTCGCACGCGACTAACGCATAGGTCGATGCCGACAGTGTCGAGCCGTGTTCGGTGCGCGGTTCATAATACTGCCAATTGGTGACTTTTTGCGCTACGGTGTAGTCTTGTGCGAATTGCTTGAGTAACAACACCACATCGGCTTGTTTGATCACTTGGGTATCGCTGGCGACCCCATAAGCGCCTCCCCAATATTCATTGGGTTTCAATAAACGCTCACGCACCTGTGGAACTAAAACATTTTCCAATTGACGATAGCCGTTAAATTATGGGATCACGCCATCTTGATCAGGCACTGGAATATACAATTGATCCGCATAATCGACTAAGCGTGCTTGCCACACCGGCCAGTCAACTTTGGTCAAAACTGCCGTTGCGACTTCAGGTGCCGCTTTTTGCACCAATGGTAATGCGGCCAATGCCGCTTGAACTGTCGCCAAAGCCGCCCGGTTGGTATAGGCGTTGTTGTTGACGCGCTCATGGTATTCATCTGGGCCTAACACATCCAACAACTCGAAGCGATGCTTCAACGGGGACCAATAGCTTCTCGAATAGTAAAATTTCGCACACTCGATCAGCACCTCAAGGCCGCCTTCCACTAACAAGCTCACATCCCCAGTCAGCTGATAACTCGACCACAAAGCCATCGCCACTGCCGCAGAAATATGAATCTGTTTATCTCGGAAAAAGGTACGCATCGGCCGGCCGGTGAACACATCGGTGACATTGTAATCGCTAGTGGCATCGCGGCCATCAGCTTGACTCTCCCATGCATAAAATGCCCCAACATAACCATACTCGCGGGCTTTTTGCTGCGCTTTTGGTAAGGTGTTGATGCGATACGTCAACAAACGCTTGGCGACTTGCGGATCGTTACGCAAGAAAAATGGCAACATAAACATTTCTGTATCCCAAAAAAACGCCCCTTTATAAGTTTGGCCTGACAAGCCGCGCGCTGGAATCGATAAATCCAGGTGATGCGGCGCAATACTTTGTAATTGATATAGGCTATAGCGCAACGCCAGATCCGCTTGGTCATCGCCTTGAATTTGCACATCGCTGTGAGCCCAGCGCTTGGCCCACACCTGCGCATGTTCAGTGCGCCAAGCTTGGTAAGTTCCAGAATGAAATCCTGCCGCCACAGTCGTTACCAATTGTGTCGCAGGTACATCCATGCTAGTGTACACCACCGCTTGCGTCGAGAAACGGTAACTCACGCCAGGTTCGGCGGCCACTTTGAGTTGCGTCCCAGTCGCATGCCAAGCAGGTGCCATGACTTTTGCCACCACTGCAACTTGATCGCCTTCACCAGTGGTCACAACCACCCCGTCAGCGATTGCATGCTGTTTGACAAAATGTGGCCCATTGAGATCCCATACTGCACAGTTGATTGCATGATCGATCACAATTTCAGCTGGCCGATCCACCGTAAGGGTCACCTGGCTGGCCAATAGATGCTCATCGTCAGCGCTGGCGAAGCGTTCCGCAGTGATGGTCACTGCCACGCTGCCTAACTGAAACGTGGTTTGGCGATGATGCACAGCGGCCTTTAGATCCAGCCATTGGCGATGAGCGGATTTCTCCGTTTGCTCGCTTAATTGTTCCCCATTGACCCACAGTTTTAAGTGTAAGGGATCCGGTGCATTCACTGGTTCACGCCACGCATCACCGTGTTGGTCATAGACTCCTAGCAGATTCACGGCAACGAAATCTTTGGCGGTCATTTCCTCTAATGTGCCACGATACCCCAAATACCCATTGGCGATCAAATATGTGTTCCCGTTTTGAACCACTGCTGAAGCATCTGTGGTTTCAACTTTCCATTGTGACATCTTATCCTCCTAACAAAATAGGCCAAGGCCCTTCAGCCTTGACCCATTGTTGGTCTTATTTCACAGCACCTTCAGAAACCCCAGCAATGATCTGCTTTTGCATCACGAAGTAGAAAATGATCACTGGAATGATTGCAATCGTCAACCCAGCCATCGCCAAATGCCATTGCTTGGTAAATTGACCAAAGAAATCAAACATCGTCAATGGAATGGTTTGTGATCCTGGTTGGTTGATGACCAAACTTGGCAGTAGGTAGTCGTTCCAGATCCACATCACATTCAGCAACGCCACGGTAACAGTTGTTGGTTGAAGCATTGGAAAAATCACTTTGGTAAAGATCTGCCAGCGACTGGCGCCGTCGATGATCGCCGCTTCATCAAGTGCTTGCGGGATCCCTTTCATTGCCCCATTGTATAAGAACACTGACATGCTGGCCCCAAAGCCCAAGTACATGAAGACCAAACCTGGACGATTCAACATGTTGACGCGTCCGAACACGGAAACCAGCGGAATCATAACGGATTGGAATGGTACTAGCATTGCGGCAACGAATAACATGTAGAAAAATCCGCTCAACTTGCTTTTGGTCCGTTGAATCGCATAAGCAGCCAACGAAGAAAATAAGATAATGATCGCCACAGACACCACGGTGATCACCAAAGAGTTCATAAACGTGGACACAATGTTGAGGTCTTTGGCTGAGTTCACATAGTTGTCAAAGTTTAAATGCTTTGGCAAACCCAAGGTATCACTGAACAATTCCTTTTTGGTTTTAAAGGAGTTGGTCAACATCAGATAAAACGGGGAGATCCAGATCACGCCTAAAATACAGCCGACAATGATCATCCAAATCTTTTTTGTATTTTTTTCTGCATGCATTAGGCTTCGATCTCCTTTCTAGAAGTGAGGTAAACCTGAGTCAAGGAAATGATCGCCACAAAGACGAAGAAGATGACGGCTTTAGCTTGAGCAAAACCCATTTTGTTCATGGAAAAGGCTGTGTTGTAAATGTTCATGGCAACCATTTGCGTCGAGTTGTAAGGGCCACCTGCCGTTAAGGACAAGTTTTGATCGTACAGCTTGAAGCAGTTCGACAAGGTCATGAACAAGGAAACCGTGAACCCTGGCATGATCAATGGGAACTTGATCTGCCAGAACTTTTGCATCGCTGAAGCCCCATCTAAGTCAGCAGCTTCCAGCAAGGATTGATCGATTCCTTGTAAATAAGAAATGTAAATCACCATGATGTAGCCAGAATATTGCCAAACCATCACGATCACCAAAGCCCAAAAGCCGGTGTTCGTTGTGGCTAACCAACTACCAAGACCAGAAATGCCAGTCAATTTGCCAAAAGCAGAGAACGCTTCAACAAAGATGAACTGCCAAATGAACCCTAAGATCAACCCACCGATCAAATTCGGCATGAAGAAGATCGTCCGTAAAATATTAGCGCCTTTGAACTTGTTGGTCACTAACACCGCCAAGCCTAAGCCGATCACATTGATCAGCACAATGGCAATCACTGAGAATTTAATGGTGAACCACAGCGATGCCAAGTAAGTCGGGTCTTTTAAGGCATTGATGTAGTTAGAGATCCCCACAAACGCGCTTTGGGAAACCCCATCCCAGTTGGTGAAGGAATAAAAGATCCCATAAAAGAATGGCAACAATACCACCAGGAACAATGCAATCAGTACTGGCGCCGAAAATAGGTAAAACCAGGTTTTTTTCTTGGACATCACGTAACCCCCTTGAAAATAGTATCAAACATCTACGTGCATCTGCCAAAAGGCTGCCTTGTGCACGTCGATGCGCACATGGGACTGATGGAACAAATAATGGCGAGATGCGGCATCCCGCACCTAAATCGAATTTGGAAAAACAAGAAGGAGAGAATGTCTCCTCTCCCTCTATCATAAAACTTACTGACCTGCGCGCGCTGTCTTCCAGGCTGCTTGAGAGTTCTTGATTGCAGTGTTCCAGCTTTCTTTGCCGGCCACATACTTTTGCAGTTCTGGTGCCATACCATTTTGAGCCCAGTCAGTGGCAAAACCACCAAAGACCAAACCTTGCGTTTGCTTGTCGCTGATATAAGAGTATGCATCTCTACCTAAAGGATCAGAAATCTTGGAAGAATCAAAGCCAGAGTATGCAGGAACGACTTTGAGTTTGGTCAACACAATGTTCTTCCCAGTCTTGGAAGTGAACAACCAATCCAAGAAATCACGTGAAGCCTTTTGCGTCTTGGTGTCTGCTTGTTTGTTGACGGCCCACCATTGGGTCACACCGACTGGCAATTTGCCAGCAGATTTACTGTTGACTGGAATTGGGATGATCCCAATGTTTTTGGCCAAGTTCTTATCAACAGATTCGATGGTTGGATAAACCCAAGTGCCTTGTTCTGCCATGGCGACTTTACCAGTGGAGAATAATTTTTCAATTTGCGTGGAGTAATCCATACTTTGAACAGGTTGTGCAGAGTACTTCGTGGTGGCATCGATATATTGCTTGAAGTAATCAGAGTTCTTCCAAGAAATCGTCTTGGCATTATAAGCTTTGGTGACAGAGCCGTTGAATTCTTGAGATAAGAATGGATCGACAGCATGTTGGCCAATGACCCACCATTCTTTCATTGGAAAGGCGGTAGCAGCTTGAATGCCTAATTCAGACTTCTTATCGTTTAAAGTCTTCAAAGCATTCTCATAAGCAGCCATCGTCGTGATCTTGGAAGCATCAATGCCAGCCTTTTGGAAAATCGTCTTGTTATAAACGATCCCAATGGCTTCTTGCAACACTGGGTAGCCTAAGACTTGGCTACCAGACTTTACCGTGTTTAGCGTGCCAGGTAAGGCTTTCTTGATGGCCTTGCCCGCAGACACATCAGACAAATACTTCTTATAGGTCTGCAATTGTTGTGGGCCTTCCAAAGCGAAGATGTCTGGCGTCTTGCCAGATTGCATTTTAGCTTTCAAAGCGGTTTGATAATCAGTCCCACCACCAACAGAAGTGACCTTGACCTTAACACCTTTGTGCGTCTTGTTATAAGTAGCTGCCGCAGCATTCAGTTGATCTTTAAATTCAACTTTCATGTTGTAGAAATCAACGGTAGTCGTTTTGCTCGAGCTGCTGGAGCTACTGGAGCAAGCTGTCATTGTCATTGCACTGCCAAGCAATGCGGCCCCAACAACGACACTTTTCACTAACTTATGCTTTGTCCCTAACATCTTTCTCATCCTCTCTTACGAAGCGCTTACATTTATTATCATATCCGGCCGATGCATAACACACAAGTGCTAAACGTCTAAAAATCGGCTGTTACCGCTATCAGAAATTTTACCCTATAAAATATGATGGCACCAGAATATTATTTATATATAATGCTACGCCAAAGCTTAACGTAATAAGTTCCTGACACCCTTTCGCAAATCACCTATGCTAAAATGAAGACAACTCATTTTCGGAGGTTCATATGTTTAAACATCAACCACAAACCCCACTGGCTCAAAATATTGTCAATTGGCTTTACCCGATCACGATTTTAGGCTTATTCACAATCACGGTAGAAGCCCCCTTGCTAGCTGCTTTGATCTTGTTAAAAACAAGCTGGCTTAAAGTATTATTGGTCTGGCTATTTTTATTACCAGTAGGTCCGGTGGCAACCACAGTGATTGCCATTGCCGGCCGCTTCTTGCATACGCAAACGCCAGGGTTGTACTTAGATGCTTGGCGATTCATGCGCCAACACGGTAGCGAAGCGCTACGGTTGTGGTTGCCAACTTGGATCTTCAGCTTACCGCTTTGGGTATATAGCCAAGGCGTTTTGTCCGCTAATAACCGGTGGTTGTTCATGTTGATCCCGTTGCTGTTCGTCATCGCTCTATTATTATTGCTGCTGCAAACCGCAGTTTGGGTGATCAATGCCAACTTCACCTTTCCATATTGGGATTACTGGCGCTTAGCCATCGGCGGATTCTCCGCTAAAAAGTTGACGTTTTTCGCCAATTTGTTGCTCATCTTGATCGGCTTTGCAATCGGCGCGTGGTTTAGTCCCTTATTACTGATCGTATTAAGCTCATGCTTATTAGTGCCAATGGTTGCTTTAGACCAACCGCTGTTGGCCTGGGTCAAGGCAAACTTTATTAAGCCATAGACCCCACCTCCTTAAACGCTTTTGACCTATGCGTCAAAGGCTTTTTTAATCGTCGCTAAGTTCAATGCTGCGGTGTTCGCCACGACGTAATCGGCAAGCTTTAAGACTTGTGCATCCCCGATTCCAACGGCAAATTGGTTGGCCGCTTTAATGGCTTGAACACCAGCAGAAGCATCTTCAAAGCTGATCACTTCCGAGGCTTGCAAGTTCAGCGCTTGTTGGGCCAAGGTGAAGATTTCAGGATCCGGTTTGCCGCGATGCAGCTTAGCCGGATCAACGATGGCATCAAAGGCGGTATCGAGTTGCAAGTGCTTTAAAATCGTCGGCGCGTTCTTGGACGCTGAGGCGATACTCATGTGTAAGCCAAGTGCTTTAGCATCTTGCAGTAGTTGCGCAATGCCTGGCAAAATATCTGCTGGCGTCAAGGTTTGGATCAACTCAAGATATAAGTCGTTCTTGCTTTTGGCAAAAGCAGCTTTTTCTTCATCTGAGTAGGCATCGACCTTGTTCCCATAGCTCAAAATCAAATTCAACGAATCCATCCGCGAACGCCCACGCAACGCATCGTTTGCTTCTGGTGGCAGTACGATATCAAGGCGTTGAGCCAGTTGATTCCATGCTTGTAAGTGGAAGCGCGCCGTGTCTGCGATCACGCCATCCAAATCAAAAATTAACCCTTTGAGCATGCAACCCCTCCTTAACTTAAGTGCACCGTTTCGTCAAAGACTAACACATCGATCGGATCACCGCTGACTAACTTCAATGTGGTTTCATCTGCCACATCCACAGCAATCAAGCGGCCGCGATAGTTCAACGTAAAGCTGTAATGCGTCCAACCTTTTGGTACAAACGGCTTGAAGCTCAAATGACCGCCAGTGTAGCGCATCCCAGCAAAGCCTTGGACGATGGCTAACCACCCGCCAGACATGGACGTGATGTGGAGGCCATCTTCAGTGTCGTTGTTGTAGTCATCCAGATCCAACCGCGCCGTGCGGGCATACAGTTCAACGGCTTTTGCTTCTTTGCCCAATTCCGCGGCTAAAATTGCGTGAATCGAAGCGGATAAGGACGATTCGTGTACCGTCATTGGTTCGTAGAAGTCGAAGTTGGCTTCTTTTTGCTCGCGGGTAAAGCGGTCATTCAAGAAGTAAATGCCTTGCAACACATCGGCTTGCTTGATGAATGGCGAGCGCAAAATCTTATCCCATGACCAGTGTTGATTGAGTGGCCGTTGATCAGCGGGAATCGAGCTTGCCGGGCGCAGATCTTTATCCAAGAAGGTATCGTGTTGAACAAAAATGCCCAAGTCTTTATCTTCTGGATAATACATGCGATCAACAATATCTTGCCAGTGCGCTTTTTCATCATTAGTCACGGCCAACGCTTGAACTTTATCAACATCCGCTTTTGGTAGACGCTCAAGGGTGTATTGCAACTCCCAAGCGGCCATGGTGTTGGTAAACCAGTTGTTGTTGACGTTGTTTTCATATTCATTAGGACCGGTGACGCCATGAATCATATATTGTTGATGGCGCTTGGAAAAATGCACCCGATCCGCCCAGAATCTTGCCACGCCGACTAACACATCGATACCATCCCCATTGACGTAACTTTCATCACCGGTGTAATCCGTGTATTGCTTAATGGCAAAGGCGATATCGGAATTACGGTGGAGTTCCTCGAAGGTGATTTCCCATTCGTTGTGACATTCGATGCCGTTGAACGTGACCATTGGGAACAACGCGCCGGCTAAGCCTTGTTGTTGGGCGTTGTGATAAGCGCCTGGCAATTGATCGTGCCGGTATTGCAACAATGCCCGGGTGACTTCTGGTGGGGTCACAGCCAAGTACATCGGCACCACATATGCTTCAGTGTCCCAATAAGTGGC
>CAKRHU010000021.1 GCA_934339215.1 uncultured Lacticaseibacillus sp. | reverse complement strand
ATCGCAAGTTTCGTATCCGTCAGGTGCCAGTGGCCTAACAGCGTGGAAGTCATTTGAAATTGGGCCGGAAGCTGGCCATCGATCCATAGTGAGATTTCCGTTGGGGTTTATCGTCTACGAAAAGCCGCAAGTCGAGATCCACCTTTAATATGAGCGACGCAAGTATTAAAAGTTAGCTCGGCTGAGGACCAACACTTGTCAGCGACGAGCCGGATGGCATCCTAATTTCAAATTACTGAAACTCAGCAAGTCCTGTGAACTGTAATTTGAATCGGGGAAAATAATTTGTCAAAGGAGAATGATTCATGAGTCAACCATTACCAAAAGGCTTTTTATGGGGAAATTCAACCTCTAGTATGCAAACAGAAGGCGGCATCCATGAAGGTGGCAAAGGCCAATCAGTTTACGACATTCGCCCTGCCACTAAAAATTCTATGGATTGGTCTGTCGCCATCGACGAATACCATCGCTATGAAGAAGATTTTGATTTGATGCAACAAATGGGCATGAACGCCTATCGCTTTCAAATCTCTTGGAGTCGCGTGGTGCCAGATGGCGACGGCGAGTTCAATGAAGCAGGCATCGAATTTTACCGCAAACAGATCAAAGCCTTGATTGCACGCGGGATCACGCCAATGATCTGCTTGTATCATTTTGATATGCCACTAGCCTTGGCCCAAAAGTATAACGGGTTTATGAGCCGACATGTGGTCGATGCCTTCGTGCGCTACTCAAAACGCATGGTCGACGAGTTCGCTGATTTGGTGCCATATTGGATCACTTTTAATGAGCAAAACTTATACTTTAGTTCTGGTGTGTTCCACATTTCCGGCTTTGATCATGGCGAAAAGACGCTCAATGATATTTACACCATCAATCATCACGTGATGCTTGCCCACGCGCGCGTTGCCAACTATTTGCACGCCCATTCTGATGCGAAGATCGGCGGCATGTTGGCGTATGAAGAATGCTACCCAGCTACCAGCAACCCACGGGACGTGCAATATGCCCGCCAAATCGATGAATTCTTAAACAACAACTTGTTGGATGTGTTCATGCATGGCCACTACTCCAAAGAAGTACTCGCTTACGCCAAGAACCATGACTTGGACTTTGGCTTTACGGCTGACGATCAAAAAATCTTTGACGAATTGAAGTCTGACTTCTTTGCCTTTTCCTATTATCGCAGCCACTTGATCGACTCCTCTAAAGTCCCGTTGACCACTGCACCAAATTTGTACTTGGATTACGGCATGGTTCACAACCCTTACACCCAAGCCAATGAATGGGATTGGAACGTTGATCCCCTAGGTTTCCGCGATATTTTGGATAAGGTATACAGCCGCTATCAAGTCCCGATGTTCCCGATTGAAAACGGGATCGGGATTCGCGAGGTTTCTGATGGCACAAAGATGATCCAAGATGACTACCGCATCGACTATCATCGTGTCCATATTCAAGCAATGAAAGATGCCATTTTTGAAGATGGCGTCGACGTCATCGGCTATCTCGGCTGGGGCTTGATCGATATTCCAAGTTCTAGCGGTAACATGGACAAACGCTATGGCATGGTTTACGTCAACCGGACCAACACGCAATTGCGTGACTTGAAGCGGACGCCTAAGAAGTCCTTTGGTTGGTTTAAACAAGTCATCGAATCTAACGGTGCCCAATTAAACTAAGCTGCCAACCATTAGAAGCTAAGACATACATCGTAAGCCTATAAATACAAACGTCTCTGCATCACGATTTGTCTTATCGCGATGCAGAGGCGCTTGTATTTTTGGGCGTTGCTTATGGTATGCGACGCTTTGGAAATTTAACCTGATGTCTCAGTCCGGGGGTTGTTGCCTTTTTTGTGAGCCATCAGCGAAAAAATTGTCACCGCGACATTGACGTGTGGCGATGACAGCTTTTTCAGCTTGTCATCTGCGCTTCACAAACAGTTATATTATTTAGTGATTTTTTTATCGATATGTAACATTCTCGTCATCTCCAGTCGGTATGCTTAGGCTATTACAAAGGAGGGGTCGATCATGCGCGTGAAAATTATTGCGCTCACATTAACAATCGCCGGCATCATCGGTGCGATTTATAACAATCATCAGCGCAGCGCTGATACTACCGCGGCGGTGCATTCAACCCAAGTTGCCGTTGATACCCTTTATCGCAACTCAGCGCATACCCTGCCTGCCGTTAATCTCACTGAAAAAAAGCTTACCGAAGCCAAAAACTTGATGCGCAAAACCAAAACTGCGCAACTTTCCGACACACAAAAAATTCAACTCCAAATAGCAAACGCTGAACTTTCCGCTGCTGCCAAAATGTATTCAGTCACTCAAGCCACGCAAACCCCGATTGCCCCAACCACGCAGTATCAACAAACCGCGCACTCAGCCTTGAATGCTTATCAACAACTCCAAAAAGCCAAGCCAGTATTCACCCAAATTTATCAACAACCAGTCAGTGACTTAGGGCATGCCGCCAAAGCAGTCGATGCCTTAAATCAGTTGCAAAGCGCTGACAAAGTTTCAACCGATGCGATCAAATCCGCCAAGGCGCAAGTCGAAACCGTCACTGATGGCCAAGCTACAGCCTTTGCAGCAGTTGCCGCGCAAGTCGTCTCAGACGCTGAACAAAAAGTGACCGCCTCAACTTCTGATAATAGCCCAGCCACACCTCATGACGAAAACTCCGCCAGTTCAACGACTAGCACCAGCATCGATCAAAGTCGTACGAATAGCGATGGCGCTGATTCCTCAAGTCAAGCCGCAAGTGCCACCAGTACTAACTCTGCTTCAACGACGACACCTGAAAATTCCAGCAAATAAAAAATCGGATCTCAACGGAGTCCGATTTTTTATTTTACCCATTGCGGGCTTTCAACGCATATAATATGGTGACCGTATCCACCACTTCTTGAAACATCGCGCCGATAATGGTTGGAATGACCCCAGTCGCTGCGATCAACATCAACCCCGTACAAATCGCAATGCCGATCCACACTGCTTCTTTGGCGACTTTCAGCGTTTGCGTCCCGATCACTCGCGCTTGCGCCACTTTGCTTAAGTCATCGCGCAACACCACAGCATCTGCCGATTCACTAGCAGCCGTGGCACCGTGTGCGCCCATGGCGATGCCGACATCAGCTGCGGCAAGAGATGGCGCATCATTGACCCCGTCGCCGACCATAACCACTGGACGTTGTTTCAAGGTTTCTAAAACTTCAATTTTTTCAGCAGGCAGTTTGTGCGCGTAGACATGATCAATCCCCACTGATTTCGCCACTGCATCTGCGGTGGCTTGTTGGTCCCCTGAAATCATCACCGTATCGATCACACCTTGTGCATGCAAATCACTGATCGTGCCACGGGCTTCACCACGCAGTTCGTCAGAAAACGTAATCGCGCCAGCGTATTGTCCATCTACTTCGACGTACACAGCAGTTTGGGCTAAACTTTGGGCGCCTGGAATGAACTTGGATTGCCCGACTTTGACCGCATGGCCGTTCACTTGCGCGGCGACGCCTAAGCCGGTGGTTTCATTGACTTCAGTCGCTACCGGTAAATCTTTGCCGGCATGGGCAACAAGTGATCGGGCTAAAATGTGACCACTTTGTTGCTCACACCCTGCGGCTAAACTTAACAGGTCTGCTTCATTAAATGACGCCTGCGGTAATACTTGATCCACTGTTAACACGCCGCGCGTCAACGTCCCAGTTTTATCAAAGGCAAACGTTTTGGCTGCAGCCAGTTTTTCTAATGTGGTCCCTGATTTGACGATGATCCCTTCACGCGACGCGCGACTCATCCCCGAAACCATTGCGACAGGCGCAGCTAAAATCAATGGGCAAGGTGACGCCACGACTAAAACCTGCGCGGCGCGAACTGGATCTTTGGCCACAAACCACGCGATCCCGGCAATCAAATACGCCACTAAGGTAAACGGCACCGCATAGCGATCCGCCATGCGGACAAAATGCGCAGGCTTGCTTTCCGCTTCTGCGACCAAAGCGACGATACTTTGATACTGCGAATCTTTGGCACGTTTTTCAACGGTGAGCGTTAAGGCCGCTTCCCCGTTGATGCTGCCAGACATCACGTCATCGCCGACGCTTTTGGCGATCGGCCGCGCTTCCCCAGTTAAACTGGCTTCATCGACTTCACTGGCACCTGAAACCACAGTGGCGTCTGCAGGTACGACTTCGCCCGGCCGTACCAAAATGGTATCGCCGACTAGTAAATCATCAGCGGCAACTTCTTGATATTGTCCGTCTGCCACGACTTTATGCGCAGAGGTTGGATTGTTAGCCAACAAGCTTTGCAAATCACTGTTGGCTTTATTGGCGGCGAAATCTTCCAGGGCATCCCCACCGGTCAACATCAATAACACGATCATTGACGCCCAGTATTCCCCAACTGCAAGCGTCGCGATGATCGCCGTAATCGCCAGCAGATCCACCCCGAAGTTCCCGGCGCGCAACGTTTTGACCATGTCGACAAACATTAAAATCGCCAAGGCCCCACCTAAAATGGTGATCACCATTTGCGCCCAAAAGGCATGTCCGAGACCAAATTGTAAAATCAAGGCCACTGTCCCTACTGCAATCACCGCCCATAAGCGTTTATATTCTTTCACACACGCCACCTCCTCGCTTTCCTTAATTATACTTGTTCCAATCTAGAACCACAACTTTACGCCTTAGACAATCAAAAAGCACACCACCCAAAAGGTAATGTGCTGAAATTTTAAATTGACAAATCGTCATCGTCTGCCATTTAGGTGTTAGTCCCCTAAGTGGATCACGGAATACCACCGATGCGTATAAGGCATGTAGGCATGAGGGTTCGCTCCAGAACATAAAAAGCCGACCATCGCGATGGCGATCCCTGCAACCAACAAAACTGACCAGTGGGTATACTATACATTGCAGAGTATATGACGGCCTCGGTCTTCAGTCGCATCTTTTTCATGCGTGCAAGCGTTATATGTTAGAATAAGGCATATCGAATTCGGAGGCCCTTTCATGAAACGCAAATTATTCGCCGCACTCACCGGCTTTTTGGTCTTATTCGCCTTAGCTGGATGCGGCAAGCGCCAAGATACCAGTGCGATCGGCAGCATTTATAAAGCACAAACTTACACTACCAATGGTAAAACCCACAAAACCACCAAGGCTGTGGAAATGACCCTTTATCTCACTAACGATAACAAATCCGGCGTCTTATCGACGGCCACTTTGGCCCAAGCGCCATATTATCGTCGTTATGAAACCATCACCCGCAAAACCTCAGGCAATAAAACCAAACTGACCACCACTGGTGAAATGCTGGCAGAAACCTTCGCTGACGCCTCAGATGCTGAAGCTGGGATCAACACCACGAAGTATTCCTACAATAAAACCGGTGATAGCCATTCGTCTGGTAGCTACACCCAAGCTGGCAAAACGTTAGACTTAAAGCTTGGCAACACCACTTGGCATTTCAAGCGGACTGAAAAGAAAACCCGCTTCTTACTCCCATACGGACTGGCGGATCAAGCTAAACAAGCCAAACTCGATCAAAAGAATTGATCCAAATAATGAACAAACGCCTCAAGCCGAAATCAGCTTGAGGCGTTATTTTGTTGGATCGAGGATTATAAAATCGACACATTGCCTTCATTTAAATCAACTTGAGTTAAATAGGCTGTTTGATTATAAGCATCCACTGCTAAACCATCTGGCGTCACGGCCAAAATTGACGTCGAAAGATTTTTTAGTCCTAAAAGTTTAGGATTGCCTGTCGCTTCTTGAATCCCGATTTGACTGATCCCACCATGCGCAAAAATCAACGCATTGTCATCATCCCCCAGACTGGCCGCGATGCCAGCTAACGCCCCAGCAAACCGCCGCCGGGCCTCATGGAAGTTTTCTATGCCTAAGTTGATCAGCCGCGGATCATCTTGGCGCTTGGACATTAAGGCAAATAATTCTGGGGCAGTTTTGATCAGTTCTGCGCGACTGTGCCCTTCCCATTGACCAAACGACAATTCCCGCAAGTCATTGACCGTTTGCAGTTTTGGCGCTGAATGCCGCGTGAAATGCTTCAACGTTAATTCAGCAGTATCATAAGCCCGCGCCAAAGGACTAGTAAATGCTTGGGCAAATTGATATTGATCCAAGTAATGGGCCAGTTGCTGATAAGGGGTTAAATCATCCGTCAGCAACGGACTGTCAGCCCCGGCTCCTTGCAGACGTTTTTCAAGATTCCACGCCGTTTTGCCATGACGCACAATAAACAATCTGCGCATTAGACTTTCCCCACTGTGTCACCACGCAAGCCGCGACGTAAGGTTTCTAAGGCGGTCACTTCATCATGATCGATGTTGCCGAGATTGACATGACTGCCGAATTGTAAGATCAAGGCGACTTGTTGCGGCTTCAATGGCGCTTCAAAAATCACTTGACTGATACCGTTGGCGGCTAAGGCGTCAAGTTCGGATTGAACGATATTACCATCTTTGTCGTAGATGCCGATATTCTTGCCAGCTTCTTGGGCTTCTAAAATCACATAATCCGCGCCATTACGCAAATCGGCATTGATCGACGCGATGCGTTGTTCAACGGTCAACTCATGATCAAGGGTAGGATCTTTTTTACCGACTTCAGATAACACCTTAAATCCGGCATCACGGGCTGCTTTAATCGCTTCGGCACGAGTATGCGCGTCTACCGTGGTGCTGCCGTCAGAGACTTCGATGCCGGTGAAGCCTAGGTCTCTGGCTTCGGTTAAAAATTCTGTTAATTGACCATGTTGTACGGCCACTTCTAATAACGTCCCGCCAGGATAAGGCATGATCTTCGCCTCGCGATACTTGGCCGTTTTGGCTTGGATCAGCTCCCGGCTCATGGTCGCCGCCGTCCCCCAACCAAATTTCGCAAAACTAATATAGTCGCCTGCTGTGGCGATCAAATCATCTAAGGCATTTAACCCTAAGCCTTTATCGAGCATCATGGTCTTGCCCATATTGGCAATCTTGATTTGGGCTGGGTCGCGTAATTGGTCAAAAGCTAACATATGTAGTCCCCCCGTTATGTTTAAGCACAGCTTACGCGGCAATCGTGAATTTTCTAAGAAGAACGCCGAACTTTATCACGTATTTGTCACCTTGATTTCACCATAATTTCGCCAAACCTCTTCGTTAGCCTAGATGAATCAGGTTAAAAGGAGGCCGCAAGCTTGGCCAAAAAATATCTTCATGAAGTGGACATGATGCGCGTCTTCTTCATTTTCGGGGTACTACTCAATCACACCACCACCGCGTTTATTCAACAAATGAGCACAGACGGCGCCACGCGCACTGCATTGCTGGGTTCGCACTTGTTGATCCACTTTACGCGGATGGGCTTTATGTTCATGACCGGCTTGGTATTGACGCTCAATTATTATCACCGCCATCAATGGCCCCGCTTCTTTCAAAAACGCTTCGCCGGCTCTGATTGGCCATACTTACTGTGGAACGGTTTATATTTAGGCCTCGCGGCTTTGATCGGCACCCCGAGTTACCACTGGGCCACATTTTGGTCAGATTATGCGGACATGATTTTACATGGTAACGCTTGGTACATGTATTATATTTTGATCACCTTACAATTATACTTAGCCTTTCCATTGATCGTTTGGTTATTTAAACACGTCAAACACCACGAGGTAATGCTTGGCATCAGTTTCTTATTGCAATTGAGTATTGTCACTTGGATCAAATACATCATGCCAGGTGTTGATCGCAGTCAGTGGCTATGGTGGTTTCGCGCTTATGGCGTCAACATTTTCACTTATCAGTTTTATTTCATGCTTGGGGCCTACACCAGCATTCACTACCAACAAGTCAAGCACTGGGTCACAGCACATTTGCGCAGGCTGACCATTGCTTCAGCGACCTTAGGCATCGGCACGATCCCTTATTACTTCTGGAATCGTGCGGTGTTAGGGTTAGATCACACTCACGCCGTTTCACCTCATCAGCCTTACATGTTAGTGTATGACACGATCGTAATCCTGGCAGTCTTTGGACTGGGACAAAAATTTTCCGCTTGGCGTGCAAATGGCATGCCGACTTGGTTTGCAACAGCCATTCACAACGCTGCGATCGTTTCGTTTGGGGTCTATCTCGATCAAACCTTAGCGTTAAGTGTCCTACGCGGTGCATTGAGTTTGATGACCTTACCAGATTGGGCTTGGGTAATTTTGATCCCAGTCGGCTACGGGGCAGTCTTAGCCATGGCGGTAGGTAGCGCTTGGTTCTGTTACAAAGTCCCACCCTTTGGATTATTGATCGGACGTCCGCAATGGCATGTCTTGGCGCGCAACCGCCGCAAAAAAGTGCCAGAAAAAATTATTCCCTCTAATTCGCAAACAGCAAAAAACGTGACCGAGTGATCGATCACGTTTTTGTGCCAGCGATTTTCAAAAAGCTCGACGTGGCAACTATTCAGCTTTGACGGCTTTGATGGCTTGTTGGATCGCCGCTTGTTGCAGCTTGGCTTTGGCTTGGGCAATCACTTGCTTTTGTTGCGCAGCCGTCATAGCAGGATTTTTCATTTTGGCTTGAATGACGGCTTGTTGAATTGCCGCCGTCATTTTAGCCTTTTGGGCGGCAGTTGGATTTTGCGCCGCCTTCAAGCGCTTGGCTAACGCTTTGGCTTGTTTAGTCGACAAGCTGGTCCAAGTCTTGGGAATAGTGATGGTATTGACTTGTTTGATCAGCTTGTGGTTGTTTTGATTGGCGAAGAAAGATTTGTAGAAATCATTCTTGTATACCCAAGCGGTTTTAACTGATTTCACTGTGGCTTTGTCGCCAGTGACCACGCGGTTTGATACCAAGTAATCAGCTTTGGTATGCGTGGTTTTACCCGCGACTTTGTAAATATACACTTGGCGCTTGCCGGAAGTGCCGACGCCTTGATGTAATAACATCGGCAGTGCTTTTGACGGGCTAGCCGAAGTGATCGTTACGGTTTTGGTGGTGGTAACTTTCTCCATCCCCAAATGAGACCGGTCATTGGCATTGACCAGATACAGCGACCCGATCATAATCACCCCAAAAATCGCACTGAGGATCACCCGCCAAACACCATTTTTCATCATGATAAAGCTTAAATATAAGCCGATCACGCCGATAATTAATGTGGCAATAATCATTCGCGCACCTCCTTGGCAGTGACATCGCGGCTGGCGACGGCTTTTTTATTGAGGAAAAACGTCAACGCCCAACCTAAAATTGAAAAGCCGATCGCAAACCAAAAGGCTGCATGATAGCCGCTGAGCGTTGCGTTAAAGTACAAATGTTTGTACTTTAACGGATCCGTCGTCAACATATGCTTCACTGGTGAGGCATTGTCAGTGACATTGGACAACACAGAAACCAAAATCGCAGTGGTCATGGAACTGGCAATTTGACGCACCGTATTGTTCACCGCAGTCCCGTGGCGAATCAAGTCCATCGGCAAAGCATTCATCCCGTTAGTGGTCAATGGCATCATGACCATGGCGACCCCAAACATCCGCACCGCATAAATCAAGGTGATAAATAAACTTGGCGTATCTGCCGTGATCAAGGCAAAAGGTAAGGTTGCTACCGCTAATAAGAAAAAGCCCAGTTGCGCCAAACGCTTAGCGCCGATGCGGTCAAATACGACCCCAGTGATGGGACTCATCACCCCCATCATCAACGCCCCAGGCAACAGCGTGAGGCCAGATTCAAGCGCGGATTTACCATGTAAGATCTGTAAGTATAATGGTAAGATCATTTCCACGCCGACCATCGCCATCATCGCGATCGAACTTAAAATCGTGGAAATGGTGAAAATCTTACTGGAGAACACTTTCACTTGGACAAAAGGTTCGTCGAGTTTGAGTTGTCGCAATACAAATAAAACAATCACGACTAACCCTAACATGATGCTACCGATGACCACTGCATCGCCCCAGCCGCGGCTGGACACTTCAGAAAATCCGTATAACAAAGCCCCAAACCCGAAGCTTGATTCGATCAAGGATAAAATATCGAGTTTTGGATTAGACGTTGGCAAGACGTCTTTAACGAAAAA
This sequence comes from uncultured Lacticaseibacillus sp., assembly GCA_934339215.1. Classification (GTDB taxonomy): domain Bacteria; phylum Bacillota; class Bacilli; order Lactobacillales; family Lactobacillaceae; genus Lacticaseibacillus. The sequence continues at coordinate 1,957 of CAKRHU010000021.1, read as the reverse complement.
CAGCGATAACAGCAACACGATGACCACAACTGGTAAGAGCATCCCAAACAAAGTGCGCCAACCAGAGTTATCGATCACCCAGCCAGATAAGGTTGGGCCGATCGCCGGTGCCACCCCGACGGCTAAACCGGTTAAGCCCATGGCCGTGCCACGTTTTTCCGGCGGGAATAAGTTGAGCATGATGTTTTGCAGCAGTGGCATCGTAATCCCGACGCCTAACGCCTGGATCAAGCGCCCTGCTAATAACATTGGAAAGTTATTGGCAATGAACGCCACTAAAGTCCCGATACCAAAAATTCCCATCGCGCCGATGTATAACCATTTGGTCGAAACTTTGGCCGATAAGTAGGCCGAAACTGGGATCATGATCCCGTTGACCATCATGAAGCCGGTGGTCAGCCACTGAACGGTACCAGTGGAAATATCAAAAGCCTTCATTAACGTTGGAAAGGCTGTGGTGAGGATCGTTTGGTTCAATACGGTAATAAACACGCCAACAATCAGCGTTAGGACCATTAAAGGTACATTGATGGCTTTACCATGTCGATCTTGTACTGGCAATTATACCGCCCCTTTTAATATATTTCGTAATTTCTTTATCACATAATATGATATTGACAAAACGTTATGTTACACTTACATTATTAGTTAGTCAATATGTTTTCAGAAAATACGTCATAAAAATGACAAGGCGTCACAACGGAGGTATGTATGGGACCAGATTTTACCAAACGACTCAAAGACTTGGATTTGTCGGTGGGGATCGGCGAAGCCAGTCGGATCACCGGCGCCACCGCCACCCAAATCCGCTACTGGGAGAAAAAAGCGCTGGTCTCGTCTTTTCGGCGCGAGGAAGGTGGCAATAAGCGCTTCAACTTTCCAAATTTAGCCAAGTTGGTATTGGTAAAATCAATGATCGACGAAGGCTACACCTTGACCAAAGCCGCTGAAATGTTAGCCCAACATCGTCACGAAGCCGACCACTTGAAAATGATCGCCAAACTATTAGTTAGCGTTGACGATACACCTGATGGTTATTCCACGTTAAACTTCGGTCAATTACAAAACGATCCAGATTTTGATGTCGTCGCTAAAGTAAACGACAACAGTGCCACGTTGTGTAAGATGCCGCACAAATAATTCATCGCAACATATGGACATTCAGGTACAAAAAAACCGCCATCACTGGCGGTTTTTGATCCCAAGCTACCTTTTTACACAATCTTAATTGTGTCCCAAGCGGTAGAGTGTTAAACTAATCAAGTAAATGTCTCCCAAGCCATTTACACCCATCGACGCAGCATAACTCCCAAGGTGCTGCGTTTTTTTTGTGTCGTCAATTTGCTCCCAAGCATTGGCGGCACTTTTTGAATCCCTGACCCTGCTCTCCTCCCAAAAATAAAAAATCCCGCACAACAGCAGGTTCACACCTCTGTGTACGGGTCGTCTCGAACTACGCTTCAGCGTCTGGTCGAGTGAGCAGGGCTATTCAGTTCTTCGTGATGGAACAAGTATAGGCCAATTCAAGAATTAATTCAAGCTTATTCTAGAATAATTTTTAAATAGAATGATAATTTATTGAAAACGACTTCAAATCAAGCTTTTCACGTGCAAAACAACACCGACACAGCGTCGGGTTTCTTCAAGCAACGCACCTGCGGATGGCTTGCTTAAGACGCCGAGCCGAGCCCAGGCTCAACGTCTTAAGCAGGCTAGCCTTGGTGCTAAGTGCGCTTGAAAAAGCTCTGGGATCATCGTCGAGTTCTTCAAAGCAACGCCAACTCATATAGCTACGCCCAAACGACTGGGTCAAAAACGGACTCAATCGTTTGAACTAGGCTATATGGATGGCTATTTACGCTTTGAAGAACTCTGGGGCCACAAAAATAGACCAGGATCACTCCTAGTCCATTCCATGGTCAAATGGGACGCGCCCAGCAACCGGCAGCGCTGGGCG